>JAEWYD010000348.1 GCA_023462275.1 Actinomycetes bacterium | reverse complement strand
GCATCGCCCTGGTCGGCGCCGGGGCGCTCGGGGCCTGCGCCGCCGGGGCGGCCACGGACGGAGGCCGGGAGAGCGAGCGACCCACCGCGTCGTCCACCGCCGCCGCCGCGACGCCGACCCCGACGCCCGCGCCCACGCCCACGCCGTCGCCGGACGGGTTCGAGCGTGGCCCCGACCCCACGCAGGCGAGCGTCACGGCGCTCACCGGCCCGTTCGCGATCTCGATGACCACGGTCGCGCCCACGGACGTCACCGGCTTCGGCGGCGCCACCATCTACTACCCGACGACGACGGACGAGGGCACGTTCGGCGGCGTCGCCATCTCGCCCGGCTACACCGCCGACCAGTCGACCGTCGCCTGGTACGGCCCGACGCTGGCGTCGCAGGGCTTCGTCGTCGTCGTGATCGACACCCTCACCCGCCTGGACTACCCGGAGCAGCGCGGCGACGAGCTGCTCGCAGCCCTCGACTGGCTGACGACCGCCAGCCCCGTGCGCGACCTCGTCGACCCGGACCGTCTCGCCGTCATGGGCCACTCCATGGGCGGCGGCGGCACCCTGACGGCCGCCGCCAAGCGCCCGAACCTGCGCGCCGCCATCCCCCTGACGCCCTGGAACCCCGACACGACCTGGCCCGAGGTCACGGCGCCGACCCTGATCATCGGCGCCCAGGACGACAAGGACGCGCCGACGCAGCAGCACGCCCTGCCCATCTACGCCAGCCTCACCGAGGCCCGCGAGCGCGCCTACCTCGAGCTGGCGGGCGCGAACCACGCCGCCCCCTCGACGCCCAGCGCCACGTTGGCCCAGTACACGGTGTCGTGGCTCAAGGTCTTCGTCGACGACGACCGCCGGTACGCGCAGTTCCTCTGCCCTGGGCCGCAGGTGGGCGGGGTCGTGTCGGCGTGGCAGGGCACCTGCCCCGTGTGACCGCGGTCGGCTGAACCCGAGCGCCCGTCCGGCGCGCGCCGCGGCGACGACCGGGAGAGCCTGGGAGCGACCGCCGGAGGAGACGGAGGACGCGTGCGCATCGAGGACTACGGACTGATCGGGGACACGGAGACGGCGGCCCTGGTGGGCCGCGACGGGTCGATCGACTGGCTGTGCCTGCCGCGGTTCGACTCGGGCGCGTGCTTCGCGGCGCTGCTCGGCGACGAGCGCGCGGGCTCGTGGCGGCTGGCGCCCGTCGGCGAGGCGCGGTCCACGCGGCGCTACCGCGGCGACACCCTCGTGCTCGAGACGGAGTGGGCGACCGACGGCGGCCGCGTGCGCGTGCTCGACCTCATGCCGCCCCGCGACGACCTGCCCGACGTCGTCCGCATCGTCGAGGGGATCGAGGGCGAGGTCGCGATGCGGACCGAGGTGCGGATCCGACCCGAGTACGGCGAACTGGTGCCCTGGGTGCGGCGGACGGCCACGGGGATCCGCGCCGTCGCGGGCCCGGACGCCTTCCACCTGGACACCCCCGTCCCGCTGCACGGCGAGGGCCTCGCGACCGTCGGGGAGTTCCGCATCCGCGCCGGCGAGCACGTCTCGTTCGTCCTCACCCATGCGCCGTCGTGGACGGGCCGACCCCGCGCCGTCGACGCCCGCGCCGCCCTCGCGCAGACGGAGCAGTTCTGGGCCGAGTGGCTCGAGGACTGCACGTTCACGATCGACCCGGCCGCCTTCGCGGGCCGGCCCGAGGGCACGGCGGAGCGCTGGACGTCGGCCGTGCGGCGCTCGCTCGTCCTCCTCAAGGCGCTCACGCACGCCCCGACGGGCGGCATCGTGGCCGCGGCGACGACGTCGCTCCCCGAGCAGCTCGGTGGGGTGCGCAACTGGGACTACCGGTACTGCTGGCTGCGCGACGCGACGTTCACGCTCCAGGCGCTGCTCGGCACCGGGTTCGAGGACGAGGCGCTCGCGTGGCGGGAGTGGCTGCTGCGCGCGGCGGCCGGGGACCCCGACCGGCTGCAGATCATGTACGCGATCGACGGGAGCCGCCGCCTGCCGGAGCGCGAGCTGGCGTGGCTCGGCGGCTACGAGGGCTCGGCGCCCGTGCGGGTGGGGAACGCGGCGTCGGACCAGCTGCAGCTCGACGTGTGGGGCGAGGTGCTGGACGGCCTGCACCTGGGGCGCAGCGCCGGGCTCGACGGCGACACCGACGCCTGGGACCTGCAGCGGGCGCTCCTGGACCACCTCGAGGGCGCCTGGCGCGAGCCGGACAACAGCCTCTGGGAGGTGCGCGGCGAGCGCCGACACTTCGTCCACTCGAAGGTGCTGGCGTGGGTGGGCATGGACCGCGCGGTGCAGGCGGTGGAGCGGTTCGGGCGCACGGGCCCCGTCGACCGCTGGCGCGCGGTGCGGGACGAGATCCACGCCGAGGTCTGCTCGCGCGGGTGGGACCCCGAGCGGCGCACGTTCACGCAGTCGTACGGCTCGGCCGGGCTCGACTCGGCCACGCTGCTCATCCCGCAGGTGGGGTTCCTCGCCTGGGACGACCCGCGCGTCGTCGGCACGGTCGAGGCGGTGCAGCGGGAGCTGACCCGGGACGGGTTCCTGCTGCGCTACGACCCGGGGACCGAGGGGGTCGACGGGCTGCCGGGCGACGAGGGTGCGTTCCTCGCGTGCACGTTCTGGCTCGCGGACGCCCTGCACGGCATCGGCCGCGCGGACGAGGCCTTCGAGACGTTCGAGCGGCTGCTCGACGTCCGGACCGACCTCGGGCTGCTCAGCGAGGAGTGGGACCCCGTGGCGCGGCGGCAGCTCGGGAACACCCCGCAGGCGTTCTCCCTGGTGGGGCTCGTCAACACCGCCCGGCACCTGAGCGGCTCCCACCCGGCCGACCTCGACCCGCACCTGCGGCGGCACGGCCACCGGCGCGCCCGCGGCGGGACGGCGGAGCGCGGCCAGCCCTGAGCGGCAG
>JAEWYD010000347.1 GCA_023462275.1 Actinomycetes bacterium | reverse complement strand
GGCCGGGTGCCTGCACGGCCAGCGCGCCGGCCGCCGCGCCCAGGCGCATGGCCTCGGCCAGGCCCCGGCCCTCGAGGTGACCGACGAGGAGCCCGGCGACGAAGGCATCGCCCGCGCCGTTGGTGTCGCAGGCCTCGGCCACGGGCAGCGCCGGCACCTCCACCCATCCCTCCCGCGCGCCGAGCCCGACGGCGCCGCCCGGGCCCAGCATGCAGACGGCCCAGCGTGCCCCGACCGCCACCCGGGCTTCGAGGAACGCTCGCACGTCCGGCAGGCGTTCGCCGCTGACGACGACGACGTCGGCCGCGTCCGCGAAGGCGCGGTGGAACTCGGCCTCGCCGTCCCAGTCGTGCAGGTCCGCCCACACGGGGACGTCGGCCGCCCGCGCGAGCGGTAGGACGGCGCGCGCGTGGTCGGCGAGGTCGGCGACGACGACGTCAGCCTCGGCGACGGCCTCCGCGACGGCGGGCGGTACCGGACCCGGGTCGGGCGGGAGGGCGAGGTAGATCGAGGCGCGACCGCCGTCAGGCGTCATGAGGTTGAGGTGCCGCTCGCTCGGCCCGCGGCCAGTGCCGGCCGCCACGGTGAGGTGCGGATGGGCGAGCGCGTCGCGCACGTGGTGGGCGGCGTCGTCGTCGCCCAGGGCCGTGCGGAGGGTGACGTGCACGCCGAGGCGGGCCAGGGTGAGCGCCTTGCCCGCGGAGGTGCCGCCCAGGGTGTCCTCGTAGCCGCTGGCGAACGACGTCTCCGGGCGCTCGGGCAGGTGAGGGACCCGGACGATCGTGTTCCAGGAGGCCGGGCCCACGACCACGACGTGCGACATGGCGCCACGGTAGCCGCGGGCGCCGACGGTAGCCTGGGGCACCGCGGGCCAGTAGCTCAGCCGGTCAGAGCAGGGGACTCATAATCCCTCGGTCGCGGGTTCGAGCCCCGCCTGGCCCACCCGGACTGTCGCAGGTCAGGGGCGGCTCACGGCCGCACCCTACGACCGGCCTACCCGTCGGCGTCGCCCGGCGCGTGCCGCTCGAGGAACTGGAAGACCTCGGTCTCGTCGACGCCCGGGAACACGCCCACGGGGAGCGCAGCCAGCAGGCTCGCGTGCGGGCGCGCGCTCGGCCACGCGTTCCCGGACCACCGGTCGGCCAGGTCGTCCGGCGCTCGTCGGCAGCACGACGGCTCCGGGCAGCGGGAGACGGCCCGCTCGGGGGTCTCGCGCCCCTGGAACCATCTGACCTGGGAGAACGGGACGCCGACGGAGACGGAGAACTCGCCGTCGGCCGAGCCCTGCACGCGCGAGGTGCACCAGTACGTGCCAGCGGGCGTGTCCGTGTACTGGTAGTACGGGCTGAACCGGTCGGGGATCGCGAAGACCGTCCGCGCTGTCCACCGGCGGCAGACCGGCTGACCCTCGATGGCGCCCAGCGGGTCGCGCGGGAACGTCACGCCGTCGTTCTCGTACGCCTTGGTCAGCGTCCCGTTCTCGTGCACTTTCATGAAGTGGACGCGCAGGTCCAGGTGCTGCGTGGCGAGGTTGCAGAAGCGGTGGGCGGCGGTCTCGTAGGTGACGGCGAAGGCGTCGCGCAGGTCCTCGACCGAGAGGCGCCGCGCCGCCTTCGCCTCCCGCAGCATCGCGACCGCCGCCTCCTCGGGGAGCATCAGCGCGGCCGTGAGGTAGTTGGCCTCGACGCGCTGGCGCAGGAACTCCCCGTAGTCGCGCGGCGCGGCGTGGCCGAGCACGTGCGAGGCGAGCGCCTGCAGGACGACGGACCTCGGGTCGTCGAGGGCCGTGACGCTCTGCGGCAGGTAGATCCGCCGGTGCGCGAGGTCGCTGACCGACCGCGTGGAGTGCGGCAGGTCGTGCACGTAGTGCAGCGAGAAGCCGAGGTGGCTGGCGATGTCGGCCGTCCCGCGCTGGGACAGGGGACCACCTGGGTGCCCGACGGCGGCCAGCAGCTCGCGCGCGTGCCCCTCCAGGTCGGGGAAGTAGTTGCCCTTCTCGCGCATCTCGGCGCGCAGCTCGGCGTTCGCCCGGCGGGCCTCCTCGGGCGTGGCGGCGCGCTCGGTGAGCAGGCGGCGCAGCTCGGCCTGCATCCCCACCAGTGCTTCGAGGGCGTCGGTCGGCAGCGACTTGCCGACCTTCACCGTGGGCAGGCCCAGGGAGCGGAAGAACGGCCCCCGCTGCGCCCGCTCCAGCTCCACCTCGAGCGCTGCCCTGCGTGACGGCGGCTCCGCGGTGAGCAGCTCGGTCAGCGGCACGGAGAGCGCGCCGGCGACCTGCTGGAGCAGCGACAGCTTCGCCTCGCGTCGGCCGTTCTCGAGCAGCGAGATCTGCGAGGGCGCCCGCCCGATGGCGGTGCCCAGGTCCTCCAGCGTCATGCCGCGAGCGGTGCGCAGGTGGCGGATGCGGCGGCCGATGAGGATCGGGTCGGCGACGTCGGGCGCCGGGGCGAGCTCGGGGTGCTCGGGCGCGGCGGCGTCCTGCGGCGGACGGAGTGCGCGCAGCGGGGCGTGGGTGTGGTCGACGAGGGCCATGACTCAGCGTGCCCCGTGATCATCCCGGGCGCACCTTCCGAGGGCGAGAAGAACCGGGGATCTTCTGTTCGGCTCCGGGGGAAAACCGGCGTCGGAGGCCCCACCGTGGAAGGAGCACCACCCCGACACCGAGGAGGACCGATGGACATCTTCGCCGCCACCGCCCATCTCCCGAACCGCGCTCGCGACGCCTCGCACCACGGCGGTCCGCGCCTGGCGGTAGCGCCGGACGTCGCGCTGCCCCCGTCGCACCACCTCCCCGGAGACCCCGCCGAGACCGCCGCAGACCTCGCCCGGTCCTGGGCGACCGACCCCCGGTGGGCCGGGGTCCGGCGCGACTACTCCGCCGACGACGTGCTCGCCCTGCGCGGCACGGTCCAGGAGGAGCACACGCTCGCCCGTCGCGGCGCGATCCGGCTGTGGGACCTGCTGCACACGGAGGAGTGGGTGCCCGCCCTCGGTGCCCTGACCGGCAACCAGGCGGTGCAGCAGGTCCGCGCGGGCCTGCAGGCGATCTACCTGTCCGGCTGGCAGGTCGCGGCGGACGCCAACCTCGCGGGCCAGACCTACCCCGATCAGAGCCTCTACCCGGCCAACTCCGTCCCCGCCGTCGTCCGGCGCATCAACAACGCGCTCCTGAGGGCGGACCAGATCGAGGCGTCGGGCGGCCGCCGCGTCCGCGAGTGGCTCGCGCCGATCGTGGCCGACGCCGAGGCCGGGTTCGGCGGGCCCCTCAACGCGTTCGAGCTGATGACGGCGATGATCGCCGCCGGTGCCGCGGGCGTGCACTGGGAGGACCAGCTCGCGGCCGAGAAGAAGTGCGGCCACCTGGGCGGCAAGGTCCTCGTCCCGACGTCGCAGCACGTGCGCACCCTCAGCGCGGCGCGGCTCGCGGCGGACGTCGCGGGCGTGCCGACCGTCGTCATCGCGCGGACGGATGCCCTGGGCGCCGACCTGCTGACCTCCGACGTCGACCCGCGCGACGCGGAGTTCCTCACCGGCGAGCGCACGGCGGAGGGCTACCACCGGGTGCGGCCCGGGCTCGACGCCGTGGTCGCGAGGTCGCTCGCGTACGCCGAGTACGCGGACCTGCTGTGGGTGGAGACCGCGGAGCCCGACCTCGGCCTCGCGGTGGAGTTCGCTGCGCGGATCCACGAGCGGTTCCCCGACAAGCTGCTCGCGTACAACTGCTCGCCGTCGTTCAACTGGCGGGCGCACCTGGACGACGCCGCGATCGCCACCTTCCAGCGCGACCTCGCCCGCCACGGCTACGCGTTCCAGTTCATCACCCTGGCCGGGTTCCACGCCCTCAACCACTCGATGTTCACCCTCGCCCGGGGGTACGCGCAGCGTGGCATGAGCGCGTACGTCGACCTGCAGGAGGCAGAGTTCGCCGCAGAGGCCGACGGGTACACGGCCACCCGGCACCAGCGCGAGGTGGGCACCGGCTACTTCGACCGCGTCGCCACGACCCTCAACCCCGACAGCGCCACCACCGCGCTCGCCGGCTCGACCGAGACCGCCCAGTTCGGAGGCCCCCGATGACCCAGACCCTGACCCCCACCAGCGGCGGCGCGCTCAGCGACGTCCGCATCGACGTCGTCGGGCCGCAGGTGCCCGGCAGCGCCGAGATCCTGACCCCCGACGCGCTGGAGTTCCTCGCCGGGCTCCACGCGGAGTTCCAGGGCAGGCGCCAGGAGCTCCTCGCCGAGCGCCAGCGCCGCCAGGAGCGCTACTCCAACGGCGCCGACCCGGACTTCCTGCCCGAGACGGCGCACATCCGGGCCGACCCCGGGTGGCGCGTGGCCGGCGCGGGCCCCGGCCTGGCGGACCGCCGCGTCGAGATCACGGGTCCGACCGACCGGAAGATGACCGTCAACGCGCTCAACTCCGGCGCGCTGGTGTGGCTCGCGGACCAGGAGGACGCCACCTCGCCGACGTGGGAGAACGTCGTCGGCGGCCAGCACAGCCTGTTCGACGCGATCCGCGGCCAGATCGACTTCGTCTCGCCCGAGGGCAAGGAGTACCGGGTCGGGTCACGGACGCCGACGATCGTCATGCGGCCGAGGGGCTGGCACCTCGCCGAGAAGCACCTGCGGGTCACGGACCGGGCCGGGCAGCACCGGCCCGCGTCGGGCAGCCTCGTGGACTTCGGCCTGTACGCCTTCCACAACGCCCAGCGCCTGATCGACGCCGGCCGCGGCCCGTACTTCTACCTGCCCAAGCTCGAGAACCACCTCGAGGCGCGGCTGTGGAACGACGTCTTCATCTGGGCGCAGGACCGGCTCGGCATCCCGCGCGGCACCATCCGCGCGACGGTCCTCATCGAGACGATCACCGCCGCGTTCGAGATGGAGGAGATCCTGTACGAGCTGCGGGAGCACTGCGCCGGGCTCAACGCCGGACGCTGGGACTACATCTTCAGCATCATCAAGACCTTCCGGGAGCGGGGACCGCGCTTCGTGCTCCCGGACCGCTCGCAGGTCACGATGACCGTGCCCTTCATGCAGGCCTACACCGACCTCCTGGTCGCCACCTGCCACCGGCGCGGCGCGCACGCGATGGGCGGCATGTCGGCGTTCATCCCCAACAGGCGCGACCCCGAGGTCACGGAGCGCGCCCTCGCCCAGGTGCGCGCCGACAAGGAGCGCGAGGCGGCGCAGGGGTTCGACGGCACGTGGGTCGCGCACCCCGACCTCGTCCCCGTCGCCCGGGAGGTCTTCGACCGCGCGCTTGGCGACCGTCCGAACCAGGTCGACCGGCGGCGCGACGACGTCCACGCGACGGCCGCCCAGCTGCTGGACGTCGGGTCGGCGGGTGGCGCGGTGACGGACGCCGGTGTCCGAGGCGACGTCTCCGTCGCGCTGCGCTACGTCGAGTCGTGGCTGCGGGGCACGGGCGCGGCGGCGCTGGACGACCTCATGGAGGACGCCGCGACGGCCGAGATCGCGCGGTCGCAGCTGTGGCAGTGGATCCGGCACGGCACGACGACGGTCGAGGGCACCCGGATCACCCGCGAGCACGTCGACGGCGTCCTGGGCGAGGTGCTCGGCCAGCTGCCGCGTCGCCCGGGGGACCGCTTCGACGAGGCAGCGGCCGTGCTGCGGGAGGTGGCGCTGGGGGAGGACTACCCCGCGTTCCTCACCCTCTGCGGGTACTCCCAGCACCTCGTGCGGCCCGCGCGGGCGTGAGGGTCACGGCGGTCACGCCATGAGCGCGGCGGCGAGGAAGGCGGCCGAGCCGAGGACGAGTGCGGCGACGCCGATGCCGAACCATCGGCGCTCCTCGGCGTGGTGGCCGGCGCGGTTGAGCCCGAGCGCCCGGCCCAACGCCGCGGCACCGCCGACGGTCCCGAGGCCGCCCAGCACCGCCAGCACGTAGACCACGGTGACCTGTCTCCCTCCGTGGACGCGGGCGGTGCCGCCGACCGGTGGTCGGCGG
>JAEWYD010000346.1 GCA_023462275.1 Actinomycetes bacterium | reverse complement strand
GGGTGGGCCGACCGCGCCGGGCCCGCGCGGCCGCTCGCCGCCGGCACCGCCGCCTTCCTCGCCGGCCTCCTGGTCGCCGGCACGGCCACCGCGATGGCGACCGTCGTCGTCGGGCGCGCGGTGATGGGCCTGGGCTCGGGTGCGCTGGTCGTGGCCCTGTACGTGGTGGTGGGCCAGCTCTACCCCGACGCCGTGCAGCCGCGCGTCTTCGCGGGGTTCGCGGCCGCGTGGGTGGTGCCGTCGCTGGTCGGGCCGGCGATCGCCGGGTGGCTCGCGCAGGACGTCGGTTGGCGATGGGTGTTCCTGTCCGTGCCGATCGTGGCCGTGCCGCTGCTGCCGGCGCTGCGACCGGTGCTCGCTCACCGGCCCGAGCGGCGCGACGAGGCCGACCCCCAGCCCGGCCGGGTGCTCCGCGGCGCGGGGGCGGCGGTGGCCGCCCTGGCGCTGCACTGGGGCGACCAGCAGTCGGCGACGGTCGCGGTCGCGACGGCGGTGGTCGGGGTGGCGCTGCTGGCGCTGACGGTGCCGGCGCTGCTGCCCGCGGGTACGGTCCGCTACGCGCGCGGGCTGCCCGCCGTCATCGCGCTGCGGGCGCTGCTAGGCGCGGCGTTCTTCGGGGCCGAGGTCTACCTGCCGCTGGTGCTCACGCGGGAGCGGGGGCTCGACGCCGCGCAGGCCGGGCTGGCGCTCACGGTCGCCGCCATCGCGTGGTCCTTCGGGTCGTGGCTGCGCGGCCGCCGCGAGGGCCGGTGGGCGGACGCCCCCGTGCTGCGGGTCGGTGCGTTGCTCCTGGTGGGCGGCGTGCTGTCGGTGGCCCTGGCGCTGTGGCCCGCGGTGCCGGTCGCGGCGACGGTGGTCGGCTGGGGCCTGTCCGGGCTGGGCATGGGCCTGGCCTACCCGACGACGTCGCTGCTCACCCTGCGCCTGTCGCCCCCCGAGCGGTTCGGCGTGAACAGCGCGGCGCTGCAGGTCGCCGAGGCGCTCGCGATCGCCGTGGCGCTCGCGACCGTCGGGCCGGTTTTCGCCCGGCTGGTCGAGGACCGGGCCGTGACGGCGTTCGTCGTCGCGCTCGCGGTCCCGGCGTGCCTGGCGCTCGTGGCGGCGGCGACGGCGGTGCGTGTCACGGCCCCCCGCCTCCCCGCACCGTGAGCCGGGAAATCCCCGGCCTCGACGCGCCCCGCCGCCTACGATCGCCCGATGCTGCCGAGCGACTGGATCGAGCACCGCCGCCCCGGTGACCGCGAGCTCGTCGGCTGGGCGCGGCCCGAGGGCGACGGCTTCGTGGCGATCGACCGCCTCGGGCACGAGCTGACCGGCGTCGTCGACTGGCTCGAGGCAGAGGAGGCGCTCGACGAGCGCGGCCTGCACTGGCTCGCGGGGCTGTGGCGCCTCAGGCACGACGACGGGACGTCCACCCGGGTACGGATCGTCGAGGTGAGCGCCGAGCGCGTCGTCGTGAAGCTCGACGACTTCGGGGCGGTCGGCGCCGAGCTCCGGACATGGACCCTTCCCTTCCCGGCACCGGACACGCTGCAGCCCTACGACGGCGACGCGCACGTCATCGCGGGGTTCGACGACCCGCGCTGATCGCCCGCGCGGCGACGCGACGACCTCGTCACGCCATGCGTCACGAGGTCTCCGCGGGAAGCCCTACGCCCCCGAGATGGCGTTCATGGACGTCGTCGCGCAGGATGGTGCTGACGACAGCGCTGTTCCGCGCGCCCTCCGCGCGCGCCCGGGGCCCCCCGCCCGCGGCGCCGTCCGGTCGCGCGGACGCGACCGGCGAGGCGGGGAGCAGGCGATGGCCGCAGGGGGCGGCGGCGCGGCGGCGACGCGCGCAGGGACGATGCCCACCGGGGTGGTGTCCGCAGGGACCACCAGCACGATCGACGCGCCCGGGCACGGGACCGGGCGCGAGCACGCCCACGGCCGGCACCTGGCGACCGCGGGGCGCAGCGGCCTGCGCGGCGACATCCAGGGGTTGCGCGCGGTCGCGGTCCTCCTGGTCCTCGCCTTCCACGCGGGCATCCCGGCGCTCGATGGCGGTTACGTCGGCGTCGACGTCTTCTTCGTCATCTCCGGCTTCCTCATCACGGGCCTGATCCTGCGCGAGCTGCGCGCGACCGGCCGCCTCGACCTCCCGGGGTTCTACGCGCGCCGTGCGCGGCGCCTGCTGCCCGCTACGGCCGTCACCTTCGTCGGCGTCGCGGCGCTCACGGTCGCGTTCATCCCGGTGACGCGCTGGCGCGAGATCGCCGGAGACCTCGCCGCGAGCTCGCTGTACGTCATGAACTGGCGGCTCGCCGACCGGTCGGTCGACTACCTCCACGAGGGCGCGGCAGTGAGCCCGCTGCAGCACTTCTGGTCGCTCGCCGTCGAGGAGCAGTTCTACGTCGTCTGGCCCGTGCTCATCGTGGCGCTGGCGTGGCTGGCCAGGCGGCGGGGGACGCCCGGCGCCCGGCCCTCGCCGCGCGGGCTGACCCTGGGCCTCCTTGCCATCGGCGTCCCCTCGCTGGCCTGGTCGGTGCACCTGACGACGGCGGCCCCCGGCCCCGCCTACTTCGTCACCACGACGCGCCTGTGGGAGCTCGTGGTCGGCGCACTCCTCGCCGTCGGTGCGGAGCGGCTGGGGCGCGCGCCGGCCCGCGTGCGC
>JAEWYD010000345.1 GCA_023462275.1 Actinomycetes bacterium | reverse complement strand
CGGCAGGCCGGCGCGCTCGGCGACGAGCCCCGCCCCGACGTCGCGCCGCGCCTCGAGGGCCGCGGCCACGGCCAGCAGGGCGGCCGCGAGGACGACGAGCAGGGCGAACGGCCACCACCGGTTGGCGCCGAAGGGCTGCATCTCCTCGCCCCACCCGATCGGCGACGCCCAGGTCAGCGCCCCGTTGCCGAGGTCGCCGATCATCCGGACCACGTAGAGCCCGACGAGGACCACCGACGCCAGCGCGTTGGCGCCGCGCGACGTGGTCGAGACCTGGCCGGCGAGCGCGCCGACGGCCAGCCCGACGAGCCCGACGCCGGTCACCGAGGCGCCCAGGACGAGCGAACCCGCCACGCCTGCGCCGTCGGGGTCGAGCCCGCCGGAGATCGACACGAGCGCCGTGCCGATGCCGACGACGACGCAGAGCAGCCCCACGACGAGCCACGACGCGGCCGCGTAGGCGTGCACGCCGAGCATCCGCGAGCGCAGGAGCTCGGTGCGTCCCGTCTCCTCGTCGGCCCGGCCGTTGCGCGTCACCAGGAACGCGGCCCCGAGCGCGAGCGAGAGCGCGATGGTCATCCAGCCCTTGGTCCACACGGCGCCGCCGAGGGTGTCCGCCGCGGGCGAGAGCCCGGTGAGCGCCCGGATGCCGGGCGTGTCCGACAGCGCGGCGAACTCGTCGAGCGCCTTCTGGTCGGGGAACAGCTCGGCGTAGTACGAGGCGACGTAGGCGAGCATCCCGACGAGCACCACGACCCAGACGGCGAGGCGCACGCGGTTCCGCCGCAGCACGAGCCGCAGGACGGCGGACATGCCGGCGAGGGTGTCCGCCGGCCGACGGGCCGTCACCGGGCCCGCGGTGGCGATGTCCTGGACGCGGACGGCGGCGGTCATCGCTCGCCCCCGCGCTCGGCCCCGCGCTCGGCCCCGCTCAGCGCGGCGAGCTCGTCGCCGTAGTGGCGCAGGAACAGCTCCTCGAGCGACGGCGGGTTCGCCACGATCGACCGCGGGCGCAGCGCGGCTACGGCGGCGAGGACCGCCGGCAGCTCGGCGTCGTCGACGGCGAAGCTGACGTGGCCGTCCTCGGTGCGCACGTCGTGCACGCCCGGCAGGGCGGCGAGGCCGTCGGCGCCGTGGTCGACGGCGACGGTGACGGTGGACCGGGTGAGGTGGCGCAGCTCGGCGATGGTGCCGGACTCCACGGCCGCCCCGTCGCGGATGATCGTGACCCGGTCGGCGAGCTTCTCGACCTCGGCGAAGATGTGGCTCGAGAGCAGGACCGAGCGGCCCGCGGCCTTGACCTCGCGGATCGACTCGGTGAACGCGGCCTCCATCAGCGGGTCGAGGCCCGACGTCGGCTCGTCCAGGATCAGCAGCTCGGCGTCGGACGCGAGCGCCGCGACGAGAGCGACCTTCTGGCGGTTGCCCTTGGAGTACGTCCGGGCCTTCTTGGTGGGGTCGAGCTCGAAGCGCTCGAGCATCGCGGCCTTGCGCTGCGGGTCCAGGGGCCCGGACAGGCGGGCGAGGATGTCGATCGCCTCGCCGCCCGTCAGGTTGGGCCACAGCATGACGTCGCCGGGCACGTACGCCATCGACCGGTGGAGGCGGACGGCGTCGGCCCAGGGGTCGCCGCCGAGCACGGCGGCACGCCCGGCGTCGGCCCTCAGCAGACCGAGGAGGACGCGGATGGTCGTGGACTTGCCGGAGCCGTTGGGGCCGAGGAATCCGGTGACCTGACCGGCCGGGACGACGAGGTCCAGGCCGCGCAGGGCGTGGACGTGTCCGAAGCTCTTGTGCAGGCCCTCGACCTCGACGGCGGTCTCGTAGGTGGGCATGGTTCTTCCTTCGTACGGGGACGGATGGGGTGACCGCGCCGCAGGGCGGTCAGTCGGTCCGGCCGGCCTCGGTCGGCTCGGCGGACGTGGGAGCGGCCGTCCCAGGCGGGTCGCCCACGTACAGCAGGTAGTCGTCGAGCATCCGCCGGTCGGCGAAGACTCCCTCGGTGAAGACCTCGAGGATCGGCAGGATCTCGTCCGCGCCCCGGCGGGCCATGGACGCCACGAAGTCGTCGGGCGTGGCCGGCGGCTCCACCAGGAACCGCACGAGCATCGCGCCCATCGTCTGGTAGGTGAGGTAGCGCAGCCGCGCCTCCTCGTTCCGCGACGGGCGGATGAGGCCGGCCGCGGCGCTCTCCGCCATGACCTCGCGCACGTGGTCGACGAGGCTGTCGAGGAAGCGCCGGGCGGGCTCCCCGCCGGCGTGGATGGCGCGGAGCATGTACACGACGACGACCGCGGCCGGGCCCGGGACGGCGAGGCGCGCCACCAGGTAGGCGTTCGGGTCGGCGACGGCCTCGCTCTTGAGGTCGTGGTAGCGGCGCAGGACCTCCGCGTCACACTCGGCACGCAGGGCCGTCTTGGGGCCGAAGTGGTGCGTGATGAGCCCCGGCGAGACGCCGGCGGCCGCGGCGATCGTCCGGAAGGACGCCTCGAAGCCCTCGGTGGCGAAGCACTCGATGGCGGCGTCGCGGATGCGGGCGCGGGCCGTGAGGTCCGCCTCGAGCCGGTCGGCGCGTGGCGCTATACGCATGACCAACACGCTATACACGCGTTCAGTCCGATGGCAAGGACCTTCGGCGCGCCGGCGTCGCCGGCGTGCGGAGGGCACGGCTCAGCGCCGGTCGGCCCAGTGCTGGATGACCTCGTCCATCTCCGCAGGGAGGAGGGGCTCCCCGAGCGGGCTGCGCCCGCCGTCGGTCCGCATCCCGTCCAGGAGGAGCCGCAGGTAGCGGCGGTGCACGCCGGGCCGGACGCCGACCCCGTGCTCGGCCAGCTCGCTGACCATCCACAGCGCGACGCCGAGGTCCGACACGGTGAGCTCCGGCCTGACGTCCCCCTGCTCCTGCGCCGCCCGCAGCAGCCGGTCGATCTCCGCACCGATGCGGTCCTTGAGGTTCTGCAGCGGCTCCGGCGGCTGGTCGGCGCCGAGCGCCAGGTCCCGCAGCCCGAGGTTCGCCGCCAGCAGGTCCGCCGCCTTCTCCAGGTACAGGACGAGGCCGTCCCACGCGCGCTCGCTGGCGCCCACCGCGGCCGTCACCTGGAGCATCTCCGTGACGGCCCCGGCCAGGGCGTCCTCGATCAGCGCCTGCTTGTCGGGGTACCGCCGGTACACGGTCGCGACGCCGACGCCCGCGTGGTGCGCGATGTCGTTGAGCCCGACGGCGAGCCCCCGCGCCGCGAAGACCTCCCGCGCGGCGGCCAGGATGCGCTCGCGGTTGCGCTCGGCGTCCCGGCGCAGCGGCCGGGCGGTGGCCCCGCTCCCGTCCGGCGTCGTCGTCATGCCGACAGCGTAACCGAACCGGATAGCGCCGCTCCGCTTCCGTTGTACCATCGTTACCGGATACGACCGATCCGGTTCCGGCGCAGCACCCCCGCGCCCGCACGAGGAGAGAACCCCATGGCTGAGCTGCTCTACCGGATCGGACGGTGGTGCTCCACCCACGCCTGGCGCGTGCTCGCCGCCTGGCTGGTCGCCCTCGTCGCGGCGGGCGCCGCCTACGCCGGCTGGGGCGGGGCCCTGGCCAGCTCGGTCACGATCCCGGGCACCCCCACGGCCAAGGTCACCGACCGGCTCGAGCAGGGCCTGCCCGGCGCGGCCGGCGGGACGGCGCACGTCGTCTTCCACACGAAGGACGGCTCCGCGTTCACCGCAGACCAGCAGGCGGCCGTGAGCGCCGCCATCGCCCGCGCGGGCGAGATCGACGGCGTCGAGGCGGTCGTGGACCCCTTCGGCACGGAGGCGCAGCGGGCCGCGCAGAGCGACCAGGTCCAGCAGGGGCGCACCCAGCTCGACGACGCGCGCGCCCAGCTCGAGGCCGGCCAGGCGCAGCTCGACGCCGCTCGCGCACAGGCCGAGGCCGCCGGCGCGCTCGCCCAGGTCGCCGACCAGCTCGACGCCCAGCAGAAGACGCTCGACGAGGGCGCGGCGCAGCTCGAGGCCAAGCAGCAGCAGCTCGAGGCGGGCGCCGCCCTCCTCGACATGGCCGCCGGCATCCGCACCGTCTCGCAGGACGGCTCCACCGCCGTCGCCACCGTCGTCTTCTCGCTCCCGCTCCTCGAGGTGCCGCACGAGACCAAGGCGGCCGTCGGGGACGAGGTGCGCGCCGAGGCGATCCCCGGCGTCGCCGTCGAGCTGTCCAGCGAGCTCGTCCGGCAGATGCCCGGCGCCGGCCCCGGCGAGGTGCTCGGCCTCGTCGTCGCCGCCGCCGCGCTCTTCGTCATGCTCGGTACCTTCGTCGCGGCCGGGCTGCCCCTGCTCGTCGCGCTCCTCGGCGTCGGGATCTCGGCGCTCGGCGCCCTGGCGTTCTCCGGCACCGTGGAGATGATGGCCGTCACGCCGATGCTCGGCGTCATGCTCGGCCTGGCGGTCGGCATCGACTACAGCCTCTTCATCATCAACCGGCACCGGCGCGAGCTCCGGCTGGGCCTGGACCTGCACGAGTCCGTCGGCCTGGCGAACGGCACGTCCGGCAACGCCGTCGTCTTCGCCGGCAGCACCGTGCTCGTCGCCCTGCTGGCGCTCAACCTCACGGGCATCCCGTTCCTCGGCCTCATGGGCACCGTCGCCGCCGTCAGCGTGGCCACCGCCGTCCTGGTCGCCGTGACCCTGACCCCGGCCCTGCTCGGGCTCATCGGGCGGCGGGTGCTGCCGCGGCGCCTGCGGTCCGCCGAGCCCGACCACTCGGTGCTCGAGACCCCCGCACCCATGTCGACCCCGCGCGCCGCGCTGCGGCTGGTCGTGGGCGTGGTCGCCCTGCTGGTGCTGGCGATCCCGGCCCTCAGCATGCGGCTCGCCCTGCCGGACGGCTCCTCCGAGGCCACCGGCTCCACGCAGTACAAGGCGTACACCGCGATCACCCGGGCCTTCGGCGCGGGCGCCAACGGACCCCTCGTCGTCGTGGCGGAGCTGGCGGACCCCGCCACGTCGGAGCAGGCCGTCACGGCCACGGAGATCGCCGTCGGCCAGCTGCTCATGGCCCAGCAGGACGTCGCCGCCGTGGCGCCCATCGGGGCGTCCGAGGACGGCACGATGATCGCCTTCCAGCTGCTGCCCACCGACGGCCCGACCGCCGAGTCGACGGAGCAGCTCGTGCACCACCTGCGGGCCCTCGACGCGAGCGACCTGGGCGTCGAGCTCGGCGTCGCGGGCGCCGCGAGCGGCGCGATCGACATCTCGACCACCCTGGCCGACGCGCTCCCGCTCTACCTCGGCGTCGTCATCGGCATCTCGCTGATCATCCTGGTGCTGGTGTTCCGCTCGCTCCTCGTGCCGCTCATCGCCACGGCCGGCTTCATCCTGTCGGTGTTCGCGTCGTTCGGCGCCGTCGTGGCGATCTACCAGTGGGGCTGGCTGGGGTCGGTGTTCGGCGTGCACGACGCCGGCCCGGTGCTCAACTTCCTGCCCACCATCCTCGTGGGCGTGCTCTTCGGCCTGGCCATGGACTACCAGCTGTTCCTCGTCTCCGGCATGCGCGAGGCGTACGTGCACGGCATGCCCGCGCGCCCCGCCGTCGTGCAGGGCGTGCGCGCGGGCCGCGCGGTCGTGACCGCGGCCGGCATCATCATGATCTCCGTGTTCGGCGGCTTCGTGTTCGCCGACATGGCGATGATCCGGCCCATCGGCTTCGGGCTGGCGTTCGGCGTGCTCGCCGACGCGTTCGTCGTCCGCATGCTCCTGGTGCCCGCCGTCATGCACCTGGCCGGCGACAAGGCGTGGTGGCTGCCCCGCTGGCTCGACCGGCTGCTGCCCGACGTCGACGTCGAGGGCGCCGCGCTCGAGCGCCGGCACCACACGCTGGCCGACGACGCCCACCCGGACGCCGGCGAGCCGACCCGCGCCTGAGGCCGGCCGCCGAACCGTCCGAGCGGGCGAGCGGGCGAGCGGGACGCAGACTGGGGCGGTGAGCACTCCTCCCTCCGCGCCGCCCGGTCCCCTGCCCGACGCCGTCACCCGGTACGGGCACCGCTTGCGGTTCGGCTCGTTCGTGACGCCCTCGGCGGCCGACCCCGCCCGCACGGTCGAGCTCGCCGTGCTCTCCGACGCCGTGGGCCTCGACCTCGTCACGTTCCAGGACCACCCGTACCAGCCCGGCTTCCTCGACACCTGGACGCTGCTGAGCTACGTCGCCGCACGCACGACGACGGTCCGGTTGGCACCCAACGTCGCGAACCTGCCGCTGCGCCCGCCCGCGGTGCTCGCCCGCAGCGTCGCCAGCCTCGACCTGCTCAGCGGCGGCCGCGTCGAGCTGGGGCTCGGCGCTGGCGCCTTCTGGGACGCCATCGAGGCGATGGGCGGGCGACGGCTGGCCGGTGGCGACGCGGTGCGCGCGCTGGAGGAGGCGATCGACGTCGTCCGGCAGCTGTGGGACGTCGGCGAGCGCGGCGGCGTGCGCGTGGACGGCGAGCACTACCGGGTGCGGGGCGCCAAGCGAGGCCCGGCGCCGGCGCACGACGTCGAGATCTGGCTCGGCGCGTACAAGCCGCGGATGCTCGCGCTCACCGGCCGACGCGCGGACGGCTGGCTCCCGTCGGAGGGCTACCTCCAGCCGGGCGACCTGGCGCGCGGCAACGCCGTGATCGACGAGGCCGCGCAGCAGGCGGGACGCCCGCCGAGCGCCGTCCGCCGACTGCTCAACGTGTCCGGCCCGGTCGGGCGCCCCACGCACGCATGGGTCGCCGAGCTCGCGCGCCTGGCGGTCGAGGACGGCATCGACACGTTCATCCTGGCCGGCGACGACCCCGACGCGCTGCGCCGCTACGCGGGCGAGGTGGCGCCCGCCGTGCGCGAGACCGTCGCGGGCGCGGGCGTCCGGCCGACCC
>JAEWYD010000344.1 GCA_023462275.1 Actinomycetes bacterium | reverse complement strand
GTGTTCGAGACGCGCGCCGTGCTGCGCAACGGCGAACAGCTGCTCCTGACGCTCGTCCTCCCCCTTCTGCTCCTGGTCGCGCTGGCCCGGACGGACGTCGTCCGGCTGGCGGGCGAGGACCGCATCGCCGTCGTCGCCCCCGGCGCCCTGGCGCTCGCGGTGCTCTCCACGGCCTTCACCTCACAGGCCATCGCCACAGGCTTCGACCGCCGCAGCGGGGTGCTCCGGCTGCTCGCCACCACGCCGCTCGGCCGCGGCGGGCTGCTCGCCGGCAAGGTGCTCGCGGTGCTCGCCGTCGAGGTCGGGCAGGTTCTGCTGCTCGGCGGCGTGGCCGTGGCGCTCGGCTGGCGTCCGACGGGCATCGTCGCCGGGGTCCTGCTCCTGGTCCTCGGCACCGCAGCCTTCGTGTCGCTCGGGCTCCTCGTGGCGGGCGTGCTGCGGGCCGAGGCGGTGCTCGCCCTGGCGAACCTCGTGTGGGTCCTGCTGCTCGCCGGCGGCGCCGTTCTACTGCCCGCGGACCAGCTCCCGGCCGGCCTGGCCGCGGTGGCTCGCGTCCTCCCGTCGGGCGCGCTCGGCGAGGGGCTGCGCGACGTCCTCGCGGGCGGCGGGCTCGACGTCGGCCCCGTGGCGGTGCTGGTCGCCTGGGCTGTCGTCTGCGGCGGCCTGGCGACGCGGTCCTTCCGCTGGGAGTGATCGTTTGTCACGGCGTCGCCCGGCTACCGTAGGAGGGTGACGACGACCTCCGCGCCGGCCACCGCGCCCATCGAGCGCCCGCCCGCGCACCCCTGGTGGCGCCGCCGCCCCGGCGCGCGGCTCTCGCGCACCATCCTCTGGGCCAACCTCGCCGGGCAGATCGGCATCGTGCTGACCGGCGGCATCGTGCGGCTCACGGCGTCGGGGCTCGGCTGCTCCACCTGGCCGCAGTGCGAACCGGGTCACTTCACGCCCGTCACGCACGCCGCCACGTCCTGGCACCCGTTCATCGAGTTCGGCAACCGCACGGTGACGGGCCTCCTGGGTGTCCTCGCCCTCCTGACCCTGTGGGTGGTGTGGCCGCGCCGCGACCGGTCCCGGTCTTACCGGCTGCTCGGGCTCGTTCCGATCCTCGGCGTCCTCACCCAGGCGGTCGTGGGCGGCGTGATCGTCCTCCTCGACCTCCACCCGGGCTGGGTGGCCACCCACTTCCTCATCTCCATGGCGCTCGTCGCCGCATCGACGGCGCTGGTGGTCCGCGACGCCGAGGGCGACGGGCCACCGACGCCCGTCGCCGGGCCGGGGCTGCGGGGGCTCGCCCGCGCCTCGGTGCCCCTGGCCGTCGTCGTGCTCGGCCTCGGGGTCGTCACGACCGGGTCCGGGCCGCACTCCGGCGACGACGAGGTGGGCTACCGCTTCGCCCTCGACCCGGTGACCGTGTCGAAGGTCCACGCGGGCGCCGTCTGGCTCTTCGGGTTGACCGTGCTGGCTCTCGCGGTCGTCGCCCTCCGCGGGCGTGCGGCCGCGCCGGTGCGTCGAGCGGTGGTCGCGCTCGTCGCCGTCACGGCCCTGCAGGGGGCCATCGGGTACGTCCAGTACTTCACCGGGCTCCCCGAGGCCCTCGTCGCCGCCCACATGCTGGGTGCCGCGCTCCTGGTCGTCGCGGAGGTCCGTGCGGTCCTCGCGCTGCGGACGCGAGGGCCGGTTCCCCCGACGACGGCCGCCGGGCTCGCGCCGACTACGCCGGCCGCAGCCCCGTCCAGCCCCGAGCGCGGTTGACGGCCGCCGCGAGCACCCCCGACACCGTGGAGGGGTTGCGCACGCGGCCGGCAAGAACCGCGTCGACGACCTCGTCGAGCGGCACCCACCGGGCGACCATGTCGGCCTCCTCGGCCTCGCGCGCGTGGCGGTCGGCGTCCGGCACCTCGGCGATCCCGCGAGCCAGGTACACCCGCAGGCACTCGTTGCTCCCGCCGGGGCTGCTCAGGTAGTCCACCAACACCCACCAGGACTCGGCCGTCAGGTCGGCCTCCTCCATGAGCTCGCGCTTCGCCGCGGCGAGCGGGTCCTCCCCGGGCACGTCGAGGAGCCCGGCGGGGGGCTCCCAGAGCTCGGCCCCGGCCGGGTGGCGGTACTGCCGCAGCAGCAGGACGTCGTCGTCCTCGTTCAGGGCGATCACGGCCACGGCGCCCGGGTGCCGGACGAACTCCCGCGTCACGGTCCCGGCGTCACCCAGCTCGACGGTCTCCCGTGCGACGTCCCACACCATGCCGCGGTGCACCACGCGGGAGTCGAGCACCGTGCGGTCGACCACCGCGTCCTGGAGCGCGCTCATCAGGCGAGCTCGGCGTCGGCGGCCGCCACGGCCTCGAGCGCGGCCGTGCGGCGGTCCAGCGCCGCACGGATGAGCCCCGCGAAGAGCGGGTGCGCCCGGGTCGGTCGCGACTGGAACTCCGGGTGCGCCTGCGTCCCGACGTAGTACGGGTGCACGTCCTTCGGCAGCTCGACGAACTCGACCAGCTTGCCGTCGGGCGACGTCCCGGACACCACCAGGCCGGCCTTCTCCAGGCGGGCGCGGTAGGCGTTGTTGACCTCGTACCGGTGGCGGTGCCGCTCGCTCACGCGCTCGCTGCCGTAGGCCTTGGCCGCGACGGTCCCGGCCGTGAGCACCGCGTCGTAGGAGCCGAGGCGCATCGTGCCGCCCAGGTCCCCCTTGCCGTCGACGATGGCGAGCTGCTCCGCCATCGTGGCGATCACCGGGTGCTCCGTGGCCGGGTCGAACTCCGACGACGACGCCCCGGCGAGTCCGAGCACGCTCCGCGCGTACTCCATGACCATGACCTGCAGGCCGAGGCAGATGCCGAGCGTCGGGACGCCGCGGGTCCGGGCCCAGGTGAGCGCCCCGACCTTGCCCTCGATGCCCCGCACGCCGAAGCCGCCCGGGACGAGGACTGCGTCGACGCCCGCGAGTGAGCGCTCGGCGCCCTCCGGCGTCGCGCACTCGTCCGAGGCGACCCAGCGGATCTTCACGCGCGCGTCGTTCGCGAACCCGCCGGCACGCAGCGCCTCCGACACGGAGAGATAGGCGTCGGGCAGGTCGATGTACTTCCCGACGAGGGCCACCTCGACCTCGTGCGAGGCGTTGTGGACGACGCGCGTGACGCGGTCCCACGCGCTCCAGTCGACGTCCCGGAACGGGAGCCGCAGGCGCTGGATGACGTAGGCATCGAGGCCCTCGCGGTGCAGCACCCGGGGGATGTCGTAGATGCTCGGGGCGTCCGCACAGGTGACGACCGCCTCGACGTCCACGTCGCAGAACAGCGCGATCTTGCGCTTCGTCGAGTCGGGCAGCTCCCGGTCGGCCCGCAGCACGAGCGCGTCAGGCTGGATGCCGATGCTGCGGAGCGCGGCGACCGAGTGCTGCGTCGGCTTCGTCTTCAGCTCGCCGCTCGGCGCGAGGTACGGGACGAGCGACACGTGCAGGAAGAACACGAAGTCGCGTCCGACGTCCTGGCGCACCTGCCGCGCGGCCTCGATGAAGGGCAGCGACTCGATGTCGCCGACCGTCCCGCCGATCTCGGTGATGATGACGTCGACGTCGGGGCCGGCCTGGGCGCGCATGCGGGACTTGATCTCGTCCGTGATGTGCGGGATGACCTGCACGGTGTCGCCGAGGAACTCCCCGCGCCGCTCCCGCGCGATGACCTGCGAGTAGATCTGGCCGGTCGTCACGTTCGCCTGGGCGGACAGCGGCACGTCGAGGAAGCGCTCGTAGTGGCCGATGTCGAGGTCCGTCTCGGCGCCGTCCTCGGTGACAAACACCTCGCCGTGCTGGAACGGGTTCATCGTGCCCGGGTCCACGTTGAGGTACGGGTCCAGCTTCTGCATGGTGACCCGTAGCCCTCGGGACCTGAGCAACCGGCCGAGGCTCGACGCCGTCAGACCCTTGCCGAGTGAGGAGGCGACGCCCCCGGTGACGAAGATGTGCCGGGTCGTAGATTCCGACCGCCCGGAGAGTCGATTCGCGCGCTCTGCCACGGGCTTCCACTCTACCGGACGGACGCCGCTTCCTCGGCCGGCGGCTCGCCCGCGCCGCGCGGATCGCGCAAGATCCCCACCAGCGACCGGTCCCCCGCCCATGTCGCGACGCCCAGCACGGCGGCGCACACCACGGCGCCGCAGATGCCAGCGACGAGGGCGCGCGCCCACCCACCGGTGGCGAGCGCGTCGGTGACGAGGCGCCCGGCGACGGCGCCCGCCGCCGCTCCACCGGCCGCGACGGCGACCGTGCGGGTGACCCCCGCCACGGCCCCGCGGCCGGCCGATCGGACGAGGGCCCGAAGGAGCGCCGCTCCGGCCACGAGCATCCCTACGGTGCTCGCCAGCCCCAGGCCCTGGAGCGCGGAAACCCGGTCCTGCTCCCCACCCGTCAGCAGCAGGACGGCGACCGCGGCGCCGGCCGCGGCGACGAGCCACCCGGCGGCCGTGGCACCGGCGGCGAGCCGGCCGCGGTGCAGCGCGTAGAGCGCCCGGGACAGGTGGAGGATCAGCCCGAACCCGAGCAGCCCGGGGGCCATCCACGCCAGACCCGTGGCCATGCCCGCGACGTCGGTCCCCGCCTTGGTGACCTCGTCGAAGACCGTCTGGACGGCGGGTGCCACGGCGACGAGCACCCCGGCCCCGAGGGCCGAGACGGCGAGGACGAGCCTGGTCGTCGCCGCGCCGAGCCGGACGAAGCCCTCGTGGTCCTCCGTCGCCGCCCGTTCGGCCAGCCGAGGCAACGTCGCGGTCGCCAGCGGGAAGGCGAGCACGGCGTACGGCAGCACGTACACCGCCTGCGTGTACTGGTAGACGGGCCAGGTGCCGTCGGGTCCGTACTGGTTGGCCAGGGCCATCGTGACGACGACGCTGGCCTGCTGGGCCACGAGCGCACCGAGTCCTGCCAAGGCGAGGCTCCGGGCCCGGCCCGCCACGCCCGGGGGGAAGGTCAGGGTCGGGCGCAGGCGGATGCCGAGGCGCCGCACGGGCCACAGGAGCGGAAGGCTCATCACCGCGACACCGGCCGTGGTCCCCCACCCGAGCACGGCCAGGGCGCCGGCCGGCATCCGGGACGGGTCGACCGTCGGGTCGCTGACGAGCCGGCCGAAGACGGCGAGCGCGGCGATCGTGACGAGGCTGTTGAGCAGCGGCGCCACGGCGGGCCAGAAGAAGCGGCGGTGCGCCTGGAGGACGCCGGTGAGCACCAGCCCGACGCCGTAGAGCGGGATCTGCAGGGCGAACGTCGCGAGGAGCTGCCCGCCGACGTCGACCTCGGCCGGCGTCGCGCCGCGCATGAAGAGCCACACGATGGGGCGGGAGGCCAGCGCGACGGCCACCCCGAGCGGGACGAGCACAGCGAGCGCCCACCCCAGGAACGCCGACGCGATCCGATCCACGTCCTTGCGCACGGCAGCCGCGACGGGCGCCGCCAGGAGCGGCACGACGACGCTGGCGAGCGCCCCGCCGGCCACCACCTCGAACAGCACGTTGGGGAGGGTGTTCGCCGAGTTGTAGGCATCGCCGAGGCTGGTGGGCCCCACCTGCGCCGCGTTCATCAACCAGCGACCGAAGCCCACGACGCGGCTGGCGACATTGACCAGGGCGATCATCGCCGCCGCGCCGGCGAGTCCGCCGACGACCCGGCGGAGCCTCACCGGTCCGGGCCCTCGGACTCCGCCTCCACCGGCTCCGACACCGACGGCCCTGGGACCGCCGGTGGACGGCGCCCCCACGCGTCGATGCTGCGCAGGACCGGCGTGCGTTCGATCACGCGGGTGAAGCTGACCTTCTCGCTCGCGAGCGTCAGCGCGACGGCGCCGCCGAGGACCGCCAGGCGGACGCCGCGGGGGGCCGCCACGGCGACGGCCGTGCCCAGGGCCGCACCC
>JAEWYD010000343.1 GCA_023462275.1 Actinomycetes bacterium | reverse complement strand
GCTCGCCTCTAGGGTCAGGACAGGCGCGGCCGAGCCGCCGGCCCTTCCCGAGGCCGTCGCCGGCCTGTCCCGCACGCGCCGCCTCGCGGGGCTCGCGATCGCCACCGTCGCCCTACCGGCGCTCACCGTGGTCCTCGACGGCTCGGGCGACGCGCTGGGCCTCGGCAGCCTCCTGCTGCTCTACCTGCTGCTGGTGGTCGTGGTCGCCGCGGTGGGCGGCCGCTGGCCGGGCATCCTGGCCGCCGCGGCCTCCGTGCTCGTCGTCAACTGGTTCTTCACGCCGCCGTTCCACACGCTCGTCGTCGAGAGCGGCGACAGCGTCGTCGAGCTCGTCGTGTTCGCCGTCGTCGCGCTCATCGTCAGCATCACCGGCGACTACGCCGCGCGGGCCCGGTCGATCGCGGCCCGCAGCCGCATCGAGGCGGACCTCATCTCCCACGTCGTCGCCCGACCGGTCGACGAGCTGAGCCTGCCGGGGGTCCTCGAGCGGGTCCGCGCCACGTTCGGCATGACGTCGGCGTCGCTCGTGCGCACCGGGCCCGACGGCGCCGAGGCCGTCGTGGCGTCCGTGGGCGAGGTCCCGGACGCGCCGCCCAGCATCCGGGTGTCGGCCAGCACGGAGCTCGTCCTCCTCGCCCACGGTCCGCAGCTGTTCGCGGAGGACCGTGCCGTGCTCGAGCGCCTCGCGGCCGCGGCCGCGCGGGCGTACGAGAGCCAGCACCTCGCCGCCCACGCCGACCGGCTGTCCGAGGCCGCGCAGGTCCGCTCGGCCCTGCTGGCGTCCGTCGGGCACGACCTGCGCACCCCGCTGGCGGGCCTCAAGGCGGCGGTCAGCGGCCTGCGGCAGGACGACGTCGACTGGTCGGAGGAGGAGCGGGCCGAGCTCGTCGCGACGATCGAGGAGTGCGCCGACCGTCTCACCGCGCTGATCGCCGACATCCTCGACATGACGCGGCTGGAGGTCGGTGCGGTGTCGGCGCTGCTGGCGCCGGTCGCCGTGGACGAGGTCGTGTCCCTCGCCCTGCTCGACCTCGCGCCGGGCGCGGCCGTCCGGATGGACGTCCCCGACGACCTGCCGCTCGTCCAGGCGGACGCGGCCCTGCTGGTGCGGGTGGTCGCGAACCTGGTGGACAACGCCGTCCGGCACAGCCCGCCCCGCCGGCCCACGGTGCTGGTGGCGCGCGAGGCGGACGGCCGCGTGGAGCTGTCGGTCCGGGACCACGGGCCGGGCGTGCCCCGCGAGCTGTGGCCGATCATGTTCGAGCCGTTCCAGCGCCTGGGGGACCGGGCGTCGGGCAGCGGCGCGGGGCTCGGCCTGGCGATCGTCCACGGGTTCTGCTCCGCGATGGGGGTGGAGGTCCGACCTGGTGAGACCGCGGGCGGCGGCCTGACCATGACGCTGGCGATCCCGATGGCGGAGGCGACATGACCCGGGTGCTGGTCGTCGAGGACGACGCGACGCTGCTGCGCGCGCTGGCGATCAACCTGCGCGCCCGCCACTTCGACGTGGAGGTGGCCGCCGACGGCGCGACGGCGTTGCGCCGCGCGGCCGCGACGCCGCCCGATCTGGTGATCCTCGACCTCGGCCTGCCGGACATCGACGGCGTCGAGGTGGTCGCGGGCCTCCGCGGGTGGACGGAGGTGCCGATCATCGTGCTCTCCGCCCGGGACACCCAGGCGGCGAAGGTCGAGGCGCTCGACGCCGGGGCCGACGACTTCGTGACCAAGCCGTTCGGCATGGACGAGCTGCTCGCCCGGATCCGTGCGGCGCTGCGCCGCGCGACCCCGGAGCGCGCCGCACCGGTGGTGGAGACCGAGGCGTTCACGGTGGACCTGGCGGCGCACCGCGTGCTGCGCGACGGCGTCGCGGTGCGCCTCACGCCGACGGAGTGGCACGTGCTGGAGGTGCTCGTGCGCAACACGGGCAAGCTGGTGCCGCAGCAGCAGCTGCTCCGGGAGGTCTGGGGACCGATGTACTCCGGCCAGACCCACTACCTGCGGGTCTACCTCGCGCAGCTGCGGCGCAAGCTCGAGCGGGAGCCGGCGCACCCGCGCCACCTCGTCACCGAGCCGGGGATCGGCTACCGCTTCGAGCCGTGACTCCGTAGCGGACGTGCGTCGCGTACGGCGAGCTCCAGGTGCCCAGCACCTCGAGGTCGAGGTCGAGGTCGAACCCCTCGAAGAGCCGCTTGCCTGCGCCGAGGACGACGGGGGCCGTCGAGATCCCCAGCTCGTCGACGACGCCGGCGCGCAGGCCCTGCCGGATCACGTCGGCGCCGCCGCCCAGCCCGACCGTGCCGCCCTCGGCCAGCTCGCGGGCCTTGGCGAGCGCGGCGTCGAAGCCGTCGACGAACAGGAAGCCGGCACTGGGGTCCGGCGGGTCCTGTGTCCGGTGCGTCAGGACGACGAGCGTGCCCGGGAACGGGTTCCGGCCGCCCCACGCGCCCGCTGCCTCGTACATCGTGCGGCCGACGACGGCGCAGCGCAGGCCTGCGGTGATCGTCTCGAAGTACTCGCGGTCGGCGCCTCGCATGCCGCCCGGGTCGTGGGTCTGGTCCGCGTACGTCCACGGACCGCCCATCACCCAGTAGTGGAGGCGCTCGCCCCCGACGCCGAGGCCGTGCTCCGGCCCGTCGTCCGGCCCGACGACGTAGCCGTCGACCGAGGTGGTGATGGTCGCGATGACTCTGCCCGTTCCGTTTTCGGTGCCCATGCGGATGAGACCGTCGCGGGCTGTGGGACTCATCGGCCGCGTCCGGTTCTCAGGCCGCGAGCCATCGGGAATCGACGCG
Source organism: Actinomycetes bacterium (assembly GCA_023462275.1). Lineage (GTDB taxonomy): Bacteria > Actinomycetota > Actinomycetes > Actinomycetales > Cellulomonadaceae > Actinotalea. The sequence continues at coordinate 2,496 of JAEWYD010000343.1, read as the reverse complement.
GCCCGCGAGCTGGCGCTCGACTCGGCGCTCGACGGCCGAGATCACGCGCGGCGACCGAGCCGCGGGCCGCGGCGGTGGCGGCGCGGTCGAGGCGTACCGGTGCCCGGTGCTCGTGGTGGTGACGACCGTGTGCCGCGCGCCCGGTGGCCGAGCGACGTGCTGCGCGAGCGCACCGGAGTTCTTGGCCTGGTTGCACGCCTCGCACAGGCCCTGCCCGTTGTCGAGATCCGTCGGACCGCCGTCTGCGTCCGGGACCACGTGGTCGAGCTGCCGGACGGGCGCGTCGCAGTAGGGCGTGCGGCACAGCCCCTGGTCGCGAACCCTGAGCAGCGCGCCGAGCCCGTCGGCGAAGAACCGCGCCGTCGACGATGCCGCCACCAGGTGACCGCGGGGGTCGGCGTACAGCCGGCGGACCCACGCGGCGTCCGCGTCGAGCGCGTTCGCCAGGAGGTTCCGCGCCACCTGAGCCGGGACGGCTCCCACTGCGGCCGCGCCGTCGACGAGCAGCCCGGGCTCCTGCCCGGCGCCCAGCAGCGTCGCGTCCGACATGACCAGGTTGACCGTGACGGGGACCGCGTCCGCGGAGGCCTGACCGGTGACCCGCTCGACCAGCGTGTCGGCCATGATCTGGCCCCTGGAGCGCGGCTCCCCGGACGCGACCGCGGTGTCCGCTGCGCGGCGCAGGGCCGCGTGCACGCCGACCCCCTGCGCGACCGGCAGCAGCGCCGTCACGTACGCCATGGTGTCGGGTGCCGGGCGAATCCACACCGCGCGCTCCGACGCGGCTCGGCGGGCGCGGGCGGCCGCCGACGCGGGGTCCAGCTCGCTCGCACGACGCTTGACCCGCCCCACCAGGGCGGCGGTGCCGAGCCCGTCGAGCCCGTGCGGGTCGGCGCAGATCTCCGCGTCCACCTGCTCGCGCAGCTCCACGGGTAGGTGTGCGGTCTCCTTCACCAGGAGCGTCGCGCGCCAGGGCGACAGCCGCCCGGAGCGCAGGGCCGCGAGGGTGTGCGGCATCTCCGTGTGCCAGGCCCGGGCCGCACCCAGGAACGACCGCGCCCGCGCCGGCGACTCGCGCAGCGCGAGCCCGAGACGCACCGGCACGTCGCGGCCGCAACGCTCCACGGGTACGCCCGCACGCGCCTGGTCCGCCCGCGCCGACGCGTCGACAGCCAGGACCGCGGACGCCTGCACGGCGGTGACGGCCGAGCGCAGCTCCTCGAGCGTACGCAGCAGGTCGATCTGGTCGGTCTCGGACGCCGGCAGCGCAGACTCGACCAACCAGGTGTGCACCGCGGAGACGGCGGCCGCCGTGAGCGGGGCAGCGTCCCCGGGCCCAGCGTTCGTGGGCGTAGCAGTCGTCACCGGCGGCGTCGGGATGCCAACCTCCGGACGCGCAGCCCTCGGGCGTGCGCTGAGGGATCGGCGTCCGGACATGTGATCACATTATCGTACACGCGTTCGAACTACAAGCCCTCGATGGTCCCGTCCAACGCTCTGAAACGGGCTCGCTCCTTGACTCACAGGGGACCACCCTGCCCAGGATGGTGCAGGCCGGGTCGCCCGACCACGCTCCCCACAAGGACAGACGTGCCCAATCGTCCCGAGATCGTCTGCATCTGCGGCTCGACGCGTTTCCTCGCCGAGATGCGCGCAGCCAGCCGCGACCTCACCCTCGCAGGCGCCGTCGTCCTCGCACCGGCGGAACTCGACGAGGCGATCACCGTCGAGCAGCGGAGCGCGCTGGGAGAGCTCCACCTCCGCAAGATCGACCTCGCCGACCGCGTGCTCGTCGTCAACCCTGGCGGGTACGTCGGCGAGTCCGTGCGCAGAGAGATGGCCTACGCGCGCGCGACCGGCACTCCGGTCTCGTTCACCGATCCGGGCTGACCGCCGCCGAGGGCCGTCAGTCCTTCGGCGCAGGCGTGCCGCGCTTCGGCGGCCGCAGCGCGCGCAGGCTGTCGACGGCGGCGTCGTCCGCGGCGGCGGCCTCGCGGTTGGCGGCCGTCACGGCCTCCAGGATCTCCGCCCTCGTCACGCGAACCTCGCGCGGTGCGTCGATGCCGATCCGCACGCCGTCGCTGCGCACGTCGATGACAGTGATGACGATGTCGTCACCGATCATCAGGCGTTCGCCGACGCGGCGGCTGAGCACGAGCATGCGGCGAGACTAGCCCCTCGCCCCGCCCGCGGCCGGTCAGCGCTCCAGTGCGTCCTCCGTGAGACGCTCCGAGAGCAGTGCCGCCCAGACGACGGCGGTGGCCGGCAGCCCGTCCACCCAGCCGACCGGGACGCCGACGTCGAGCACCGCGCCCGGCGCCTGCGCCTCGAAGACGTCGACCGCCGCCACCGCGTCGAAGGTCCGGTGCTCGCCGACGGCCCGCAGCCAGCGCCGCAGCTGCCCCGGCCGCAGCCGTGCGTCCAGGACCGCCCACGCCTGGTCCGGCTTGAGCGCGCCCAGCAGGGTCGCGGCCGCCGTCGTCGCCGACGCCGTCC
>JAEWYD010000342.1 GCA_023462275.1 Actinomycetes bacterium | reverse complement strand
GGGTAGCGCGCGGAGTGCCGGCGCTCCGCGAGGGCGACGTCGGCCGCGTCCCGCGAGACCGTGAGCGTGCCCTCGAGCGTGAGCCAGCGGCCGCCGTCGACCTGGCACAGGGCCGCCCGGGCGGATCGGCCGGCCGCCCCGGCGGCGTCGACGTTGCGCACCTTGACCGCGCCGTCCTCGCTGGTCAGCCATGCCGTGCCCGTGTCCGCCTCCCAGGTGAACGCGACGGGCGTGACGTGCGGCGAGCCGTCCGGGCGCAGGGTGGTCAGCGTCGCGAGGTGGCGCTCGAGCACGAACACCCGCTGCTCGGGCGTCAGGTGGATCACGGGACGAGCCTAGGCACCGAGGCAGCCAGGGCCGAGGAGCGCCTTGAGGTCACCGAAGAGGGCCGACGAGCGCTCCACGCGCAGGGTGTCCTCCAGCCGCATCACCGTCGCACGGCCGGGCTGCGTGAGGCGCAGGTTGACCTGGGTGACCCCGGGGTACGAGGCCAGGATGCCGCGCAGCTTCTCGACGACGGGCGCCGTGCACCTGGTCACGGGCATCGAGATCGTCACGGGCCGGGAGTCGGCCGCCGAGACGTCGGGGATCTGCACCTCGACCGCCTGCAGCTGGATGACGTCGTCACGTCGCCGCACGCGGCCGCGCACCGTCACGACGGCGTCCTCCGCGAGCACCGTCGCGTACTGCAGGTAGGTCTCGCCGAAGAACATGATCTCGACGGCGCCGTCGAGGTCCTCCAGCGTGACGGCCGCCCACGGGTTGCCGTTCTTCGACATCTTGCGCTGCAGGGAGGTGACCAGGCCGCAGACGGTCACCTGGGAGCCGTCGGGCCGGTTCTCGTCGGCGAGGAGCGTCGCGATCGCGCAGTCCGACGACGACGCCAGCACGTGCTCCAGGCCCGACAACGGGTGGTCGGAGACGTACAGGCCGAGCATCTCCCGCTCGAACGCGAGGCGCTGCTTCTTGTCCCAGTCCGGGACGTCGGGCACCTCGACGGTCACCGAGACGGCGTCGTCGTCGCCGATGCCGGCGAACAGGTCGAACTGTCCCTCGGCCTCCTTCCGCTTCAGCCCGACGACGGCGTCGACCGCCTGCTCGTGGACCAGCAGCAGCGCGCGCCGGGACGGCGCCAGCGAGTCGAACGCGCCCGCCTTGATCAGCGACTCGATGGTGCGCTTGTTGCAGACGACGGCGGGCACCTTGTCGAGGAAGTCCGTGAACGACGTGAACGCGCCCTTGCTCTCGCGCGCCTCCACGATGGCGTCCACCACGTTGGCGCCGACGTTGCGGACCGCCGTGAGCCCGAAGCGGATGTCCGAGCCGACGGCGGTGAAGTTGGCCGACGAGGAGTTCACGTCGGGCGGCAGCACGGTGATGCCCATGTGGCGGCACTCGCCGAGGTACAGCGCCGACTTGTCCTTGTCGTCGCGCACGCTCGTGAGCAGGCCGGCCATGTACTCGGTCGGGTAGTTCGCCTTGAGGTACGCCGTCCAGTAGGACACGACGCCGTACGCGGCCGAGTGGGCCTTGTTGAACGCGTACCCGGCGAAGGGCACGAGGACGTCCCACACGGCCTGGATGGCGCCGTCGGAGTAGCCCCGCTCGCGCATGCCCGCCTGGAAGGGCACGAACTCCTTGTCGAGGACCTCCTTCTTCTTCTTGCCCATCGCGCGGCGCAGCAGGTCCGCCTGGCCGAGCGAGTAGCCCGCGAGGACCTGGGCGGCGCGCTGCACCTGCTCCTGGTAGACGACGAGGCCGTAGGTGGTGTCGAGGACCTCGGCCAGCGGCTTCTCGAGCTCCGGGTGGATCGGCTCGACCTTCTGCTGGCCCGTCTTGCGCAGGGCGTAGTTCGTGTGGGAGTTCATGCCCATCGGGCCCGGGCGGTACAGCGCGATGACGGCCGAGATGTCCTCGAAGTTGTCCGGCCGCATCTGCCGCAGCAGGGCCCGCATCGGGCCGCCGTCGAGCTGGAACACGCCCAGGGTGTCGCCCCGGCCCAGCAGCTCGTAGGTCGGCGGGTCGTCGAGCGGCACCTTCTCGATCTCGATCGGCTCCTTGCCGTTCGCCACGATGTTCTCGAGGGCGTCGTCAAGGATGGTGAGGTTCCGCAGGCCGAGGAAGTCCATCTTGATCAGGCCGAGGCCCTCACAGGTGGGGTAGTCGAGCTGCGTGATGATGGCGCCGTCCTGGGGGCGCCGCATGATCGGGACGATGTCGAGCAGCGGCTCGCTCGACATGATCACGCCGGCCGCGTGCACGCCCCACTGGCGCTTCAGGCCCTCGATGCCGCGGGCCAGCGAGACGACCTTCTGCGCGTCGGGGTCCGTCTGGTGCAGCTGGCGGAACTCCTCCGCCTCGGCGTGCCGCGGGTCCTTCGGGTCGAAGATGCCGGTGAGCGAGATGTCCTTGCCCATGACGGCGGGGGGCATCGCCTTGGTGAGCTTCTCCCCCACGGCGAAGGGGTAGCCCAGCAGGCGCGCGGAGTCCTTGAGCGCCTGCTTGGCCTTGATCGTGCCGTACGTGACGATCTGCGCGACGCGGTCCTCGCCGTACTTCTCGGTGACGTACCGGATGACCTCGCCCCGCCGGCGCTCGTCGAAGTCGACGTCGACGTCGGGCCACGAGACGCGCTCGGGGTTGAGGAAGCGCTCGAAGATCAGGCCGTGCTCGAGCGGGTCGAGCTCCGTGATGCCCATCGCGTACGACGCCATCGAGCCCGCCGCGGAGCCACGGCCCGGGCCGACGCGGATGCCCTGGGACTTCGCCCAGTTGATGAAGTCGGCGACCACCAGGAAGTACCCGGAGAACCCGAGCTGGGTGATGACGCCGGTCTCGTACTCCGCCTGCGTGCGGACCTTGTCCGGCACCGCGCCGTGGTAGCGCCGCTGGAGGCCCCGCTCCACCTCCTTGATGAACCAGGAGTCCTCGCTCTCCCCCGCCGGGACCGGGAAGCGCGGCATGTAGTTGGCGCCGGTGTTGAACGAGACATCGCACTGCTCCGCGAGCCGCAGCGTCGCGTCGCACGCCTCGGGCAGCTCGGCGAAGAGGCGGCGCATCTCCTGCGTCGACCGGACGTGGTAGCCGTCGCCGTCGAACTTGAACCGGTCCGGGTCCGCCAGCGTGGAGCCGGAGTTGATGCACAGCAGCGCGTCGTGGTTGTCGTGGTCCTCGGGGCGGACGTAGTGGGAGTCGTTGGTCGCGAGCAGCGGCGCCCGCAGGTCCTGCGCGAGCCGGATGAGGTCCTTCGTGACCCGGGTCTCGATCTCCGCCCCGTGGTCCATCAGCTCGACGTAGACGTTCTCGGCGCCGAACACGTCCTGCAGGCCGCCGAGCGCGCGGACGGCCTCGTCGTACTGGCCGAGGCGCAGGCGCGTCTGCACCTCGCCGGAGGGGCACGCCGTGCCGACCGAGAGACCGGCGGAGTAGCGCTGCAGCAGCTCGAGGTCCATCCGGGGCCACTTGCCCCACTGGCCGTCGAGCGACGCCATCGAGCCGAGCCGGAACAGGTTGTGCAGGCCCACGTTGTCCCGCGCCCACAGCGTCAGGTGGGTGTACGCGCCGCCCGCCGACACGTCGTCGTCCTTCTGGTGCGCCTCGCCCCACCGGACGCGCGTGCGGTCGAAGCGGCTGGTGCCGGGCGTGACGTACGCCTCCAGGCCGATGATGGGCTTGACGCCCGCCGCCCGGGCCTTGCTCCAGAACTCGTAGGCCCCGAAGAGGTAGCCGTGGTCGGTCATCGCCACGGCCTTCTGCCCGTGCCGCGCCACCTCGGCGATCAGGCCGTCGATCTTGGCCGCGCCGTCCAGCATCGAGTACTCGGTGTGGACGTGCAGGTGGACGAAGTCCTCCTCAGCGGCCATGCGAGCGATTCTAGGTGGCCCCACCGACAGCCCCGGACGAGCGACCGCCCGCGCGCCCTCAGGCCGTGCCCTCCCGCAGCGCCGCCCACGCGTGCGCGAGGTCCGCGGGGTACTCGCTCGTCACCTCGAGCCACTCGCCCGTCGCGGGGTGCGCGAACCCGAGGCGGACGGCGTGCAGCCACTGCCGGCCGAGCCCGAGGCGCTGCGCCAGCGCGGGGTCCGCACCGTAGGTCACGTCCCCGACGCAGGGATGCCGGACGGCGGCCATGTGCACCCGGATCTGGTGCGTGCGCCCGGTCTCCAGGTGGACCTCGACCAGCGACGCGGCCCGCACCATCTCGAGCACCTCGTAGTGCGTCACGGCGTGCTTGCCGTCCGCGACGACCGCGAACTTGTAGTCCGCGGAGGGGTGCCTGCCGACGGGCGCGTCGATCGTGCCCGTCGTCGGCTCCGGATGCCCCTGGACGACGGCGTGGTACACCTTCTCGACCGTGCGCTCCTTGAACGCCCGCTTCAGCAGCGTGTAGGCGCGCTCGGACTTCGCGACGACCATGAGGCCCGACGTGCCGACGTCGAGCCGGTGCACGACGCCCTGGCGCTCGGCGGCACCCGAGGTGGAGACGCGGTACCCGGCGGCCGCCAGCGCGCCGACGACGGTCGGGCCGGTCCATCCCGGCGACGGGTGCGCCGCCACCCCGACCGGCTTGTCGACGACGACGACGTCGTCGTCCTCGTGCACGATCCGCATCCCCGGGACGGGCTCCGGCTCGGCGACAGGCGCGGGGGCGTCGAGCGACGAGAGGTCCACGGACAGCCAGGCGCCGCCGACCAGACGGTCCGACTTGCCGACGGCGCGGCCGTCCAGGGTGACGGCACCTGCGGCCGCCAGCTCGGCCGCGCGCGTGCGCGAGACGCCAAGGAGCCGGGAGAGACCGGCGTCGACCCGCTCGCCGGCGAGGCCGTCCGGCACCGGGAGGGAGCGCTCGCTCATGCCCGCCGGCTCATGCGTGGGGGTCGGCCGCTCGCCGGGCCGGCTCGGCTGCCTCGTCGGCCCGCTGGACGCCTGGCCGCTCGTCGTCGGCCCGCTCGTCGTCGTCACGCTCGTCGTCGGGCACGTCGGCATCGGGCACGGTCGCCTCGCCCGCCTCGTCCGACCGGCGGCCGTCGATGCCGATCCCCCGCAGGCCGAGCAGGACCATGAGGACCGCAGCGGCCACGATGGCGATGTCCGCGACGTTGCCGACGAACCAGTCGGCGTAGGCGATGAAGTCGACGACGTGTCCCCGGGCGAACGCGGGCTCGCGGAACAGCCGGTCGATCAGGTTCCCGACGGCGCCGCCCAGGAGCAGCCCGAGGGCCACCGTCCAGCCGCGCGACCCGAGCCGGTTCGCCATGCGCAGCACGACGACCGTCACGGCGGTCGCCGCGATCGTGAAGATCCAGGTCGACCCGGTGGCGATGCTCAACGCGGCACCGGAGTTGCGGACCAGCTCCAGGCCCAGCAGGTCACCGAGCAGGGGTGTGCGCTCCCCCGGCACGAGCGCGTCGAGCGCCCAGATCTTCGTCAGCTGGTCGACGACGACGATCCCGACCGCGATGAGCGCGAAGGCCAGGACCAGCGAGCGGGTACGGCGCACCGTCAGCGTCGCTCCTGGCGGGCCTTGCACGTCACGCAGAGCGTCGCGCGCGGGAAGGCCTGCAGGCGCGCCTTGCCGATCGGGCCACCGCACGACTCGCAGGTCCCGAAGCCGGGCGCACCGACGCGCTCGAGGGCGTGCTGGTTCTGATCCAGCAGGTCGCGCGTGTTGTTGACGAGCGTGAGCTCCTGCTCGCGCTCCAGGGCGCTCGAGCCCGAGTCCGCCTGGTCGTCGCCGGCGCCGTCCCCGGAGTTGCGCAGGAGCGCCGAAAGCTCGGCATCCGCCTCGGCGAGCTCGACCTTCAGCCGTGCGATCTCGGCGGACAGCTCGTCCGCGATCGCCGTGACCTCCTTCACCGTCCAGGCCTTCTCCCCCTCGCGCACGGGGAACGTGCGCACGACCTTCGCGAGGTCGGGGAGCTGGTACGGCGCGTCCGGCTCGGCGAGCGAGCGCACGGCGTCATCGGTGGTCATGGCACTCCTGGTTGTGAAGGTCAGCGAAGAGTAGACCCCCGGGCCGGGACGCACAACGCGCCACACGAGGTGGCGCGTTGTGCGAGAGGCGGGCCGAGCGGGCCCGGTGGTGGACGGAGCGGTGCTGCGTCAGGCGTTGAACGGCAGGCCGGACTCCCCGGCGCCGCGCGGCTGGACGCTGGCGCCCCGCGCCTCCAGGTCGCCCAGGAGGTTCTCGAGGTAGCTCTTCAGGCGCGTCCGGTAGTCGCGCTCGAACACCCGGAGCTCGTCGATCTTGCGCTCGAGGAGGCTGCGCTCCTGCTCCAGCGCGGCCAGCGTGCGGCTCGACGTCTCCTCGGCCTCGCGGACGATGCGACCGGCCTGGACCTTCGCCTCGTTGACGATCCGGTCGCCCTCCTCCTGGCCCGCCCGCACGTAGTCGTCGTGCAGCTTCTGGGCCAGCTGGAGCATGCCGGTGGCGGACTCGGGCTCGCTGGCACGGGCCGGCGCGGCGGCCACGACGGGGGCCGGTGCGGCCACCACGACGGGCTCGGGCTCCGGCTCCGGCTCGGGCTCCGGCTCGGGCTCCGGCTCCGGCTCGGGCTCCGGCTGGAACACCGGGACCGGCGCGGGCGCCGGGGCTGCCACCGGCTCACCGAACGCCGACGCACCCTCACCAGCCCGGCTCAGCTCCGCGACGCGGCGCTCGGCCGCGGCGAGCTTGGTCCGCAGGTCCTCGTTCTCGGCGGTCATCACCCGGAGTGTGTTGACGACCTCGTCCAGGAAGTCGTCGACCTCGTCCTGGTCGTAGCCCTCACGAAACTTCGTGGCCTGGAACTTCTTGTTCAGGACGTCTTCTGCACTCAGCAGTCCCGCCATGGTTTCACCTCGGTTACTCGCGCTGGTCGGACCAGGGCAGTCGCTGACCGCCACCCACACGGTAGCGGACATTCATGGGCGTGCACGCAGGCCAGCGGCCTACCCGCCCGGCGTGTCGGTCAGATGAGCACGAGCACCTGGAGGACGAGCAGGCACAGGAGCCACAGGACCATGTACGCCAGGTCCAGCCGCAGGCCACCCAGGGAGAGGGGCGGGATGAGGCGTCGCAGCGCACGTAGCGGCGGGTCCGTCACGGTGTAGACGCCCTCGGCGAGGACGAGGACCACGCCGCGGGGCCGCCAGTCGCGCGCGAACGACTGGACGAGGTCCAGCACGAAGCGCGCGACGAGGACGATCAGGTACAGCCAGACGAGGAGGTAGAGGACCTGCGCGACGAACCGCACGTCAGCTCTGGTTGTAGAAGGCGGACCGCGCGTCGGTGCCCTCCTCGCCGGTGACCTCGACGTGGGCCGGCGAGAGGAGGAAGACCTTGGCGGTGACGCGGTCGATCGACCCGTGCAGGCCGAAGATGAGGCCGGCCGAGAAGTCGACGAGGCGCTTGGCGTCCGCGTCGGTCATCTCGGAGAGGTTCATGATGACGGGCGTGCCGGACCGGAACGCCTCGCCGATGACGCGCGCGTCGTTGTACGACCGCGGGTGGACGGTCGTGATGCGGCGCAGCTCGGGCTGACCGCCTGCACGCGGCACGGCGCGCCGGATGGGGGTCACCTCGGGGTACTCGGGCGCCTGCGGGGCGTGCGGCGTCGAGTACTCCTCGTCGTCGTACTCGTCGACGTACTCCTCGTCGACGGGGCGGTCGTCCTCGGCCAGGCCGAGGTACAGCATCGTCTTGCGCAGCGCTCCGGCCATGACGGCCTCCATCCTCGTCCGGGTCCTCGTCGCCACCGACGCGGGCCTGCCCCCGCCGGTCGGACCTCACGCTAACCCCCGAGGTCACAGGCGCCGCGGACGACACGCCCGGCGTCGCGAGGCCGAGACGTCAGCCCGCGTGCCCGGCCCGGTCGGCACGCACGACGGCGGCGAGACGGCCCGCCGGCCGGCCGGCGGCCAGGCCGCGGTGGGAGAACCACCGCTCGTCCTCGAGCGTGCAACCGCCGACGCGTCGTACGGCGGTCACCCCGGCGGCCGCCAGCTGCGCCACCACTGCCCCGGGCAGGTCCAGCGCCGGGGTCCCCCACGACGTGACCGACGCCGCCGCCGGGACGAGAGCGGCGACGTCGTCCCGCATGGCCGTGGGTACCTCGTAGCAGGCGCCGCAGATGGCCGGCCCGACCGCGGCGCACAGCCGCGTCCGCGTGGCGCCCAGCCGCTCCATGGCGTCCACGGCCGCACCGACGACGCCGGCGACGACGCCGCGGCGTCCGGCGTGCACGGCCGCGACGACCCCGGCGTCCGCATCCGCCAGCAGGACGGGCACGCAGTCGGCGACGAGCACCGCGGCGGCGGTCTCGTCGGCGGAGACGACCGCGTCGGCGCGCGGTCGGGGCTCCGGCACCGGGCCGGAGGCGACGTGCACGTCCGAGCCGTGCACCTGGTAGACGAATGCGAGAGGCGCGCCGGCCCAGCGGGCGAGCGCCGCCCGGTGCCTGGCCGCGGCCTCGACGTCACCCACCGTCAGGCTCAGGTTGGGCGGCTCCTCCCCCGGCGCCGCCACGGTGAACCCGGCCCGCACACCGGGACCGAGGTCGACCGCCAGCACCGCCGGGGGCGCGGCCGTCACGGGTTCTTGAGGAAGTCGGGCAGGTCGAGCTCGTCGGTCGCGCGGCGCGGACGCTCCTCGAAGACGCGCGGCACCTGCACCGGCGTGCCGGGCTCGCGGTCGTCGGACAGGAACGACGGGAGCTCGCCCTGGCCCTCGGACGCGGCTCCGGCGGCCGGACGCGACTCCGGCGCAGTCTCCGCGGCCGGCTCGGCCGTGGTGCGCACGGCCTCCGTGCCGGCCGGGCGGATCGTGGGCGGCAGCTCCGTGGGCGACGGCACGGCCGCCGGCTCCGGAGCCGCAC
>JAEWYD010000341.1 GCA_023462275.1 Actinomycetes bacterium | reverse complement strand
AACCTGTCGCGACACGCTGGCGTGTCGCGACAGGTTCGCTCCACTTTGCGTGGGCCGGAAGGGACGCCGGCCGAGGACCGCGACCTCATGACCGGCATCTGCGAGGCCGTCGACGAGCTCTGCGCGCAGGGGCCGGGCGACGTCCTCGTCTTCCTCTCCGGCGAGCGCGAGATCCGCGACGCCGACGACGCCCTGCGCGCCCACCTCGGCGAGCGGGTCACCGACCCGCGCCACCCCCGCGGCGTCGACATCCTGCCGCTCTACGCGCGCCTGTCCGCCGCCGAGCAGCACCGCGTCTTCGAGCCCCACACCCGCCGCCGGGTCGTGCTCGCCACGAACGTCGCCGAGACCTCGCTGACCGTCCCGGGCGTGCGGTACGTCGTCGACCCGGGCACGGCGCGCATCTCCCGCTGGTCCAAGGCCACCAAGGTCCAGCGCCTGCCCATCGAGCCGATCTCGCAGGCCAGCGCCAACCAGCGCTCGGGCCGCTGCGGCCGCGTGGCCGAGGGCGTCGCCATCCGGCTGTACTCCGAGGCGGACTTCGCCTCCCGTCCCGAGTTCACCGAGCCGGAGATCCTGCGGACGTCGCTGGCGTCGGTGATCCTGCAGATGGTCGCCGTGGGCGTCGCCGCCACGCCCGACGACGTCGCACGCTTCCCGTTCGTCGACCCGCCCGACGTGCGCGCGGTCCGGGACGGCGTGCAGCTCCTCACCGAGCTGCACGCCCTGGAGACGCTGCCGGGCGAGGGGACCCGGCTGACCGACGTCGGGCGCGCGCTCGCGCAGCTCCCGATGGACCCGCGGCTGGCGCGGATGATCGTCGAGGGCGGCCGGCGCGACGTCGCGCGCGAGGTCATGGTCATCGCCGCCGCGCTCTCGATCCAGGACCCGCGCGAGCGTCCCGCCGAGGTCCGCGAGCTCGCCGACGCCTCGCACGCCCGCTTCGCCGACCCGACGTCGGACTTCCTGTCCTACCTCAACCTGTGGCACTACCTGCGCGACCAGCAGCGCGAGCTCTCCGGGAACCAGTTCCGGCGCCTGTGCCGGGCCGAGTACATCAACTACCTGCGCGTGCGCGAGTGGCAGGACGTCGTCGGGCAGCTCAAGGAGCTCGCGCGCCCGCTCGGCATCACGGTCCGCCCGCCCGCGCGCGTCAACGCCACCACCCCGCCCACCCCCCCTCCCACCACCCCGCCCACCCCCTCCGCAAACTGGAGCGAACCTGCGGGACACGCCAGCGTGTCGCGACAGGAACGCTCCACTTTGCTGACGAGAGAGTGGGACGCCGACCGCATCCACCAGGCGATCCTCGCCGGGCTGCTGTCGCAGCTCGGGATGCAGGAGGCGACCGAGGTGCGCGCGTCCGCCGTCGGGCGCAAGGGCTCCGGCGCCACGCCGCCCCAGCGCCGGCCCCAGGCGCGCAACGAGTACCTCGGCGCCCGCGGCGCACGCTTCGCGATCTTCCCCGGCTCCCCGCTGGCCAAGCGGCCACCCGCCTGGGTGATGGCGGGCGAGGTCGTCGAGACCTCACGGCTGTGGGCCCGCGACGTCGCGCGCGTGCAGCCTGAGTGGGCCGAGGAGCTCGCCGCGCACCTGGTCAAGCGGACCTACTCCGAGCCCACGTGGTCCGGCAAGCAGGGCGCCGCCGTCGCCACGGAGCGTGTGCTGCTCTACGGGCTCCCGATCGTCGCCGGCCGGCGCGTGCTCTACGCGAAGGTCGACGCCGAGCACGCGCGCGAGCTGTTCATCCGGCACGCGCTCGTCGAGGGCGACTGGACCACGCACCACGCGTTCTTCGCGCGCAACCGGGCCCTGCTGGAGGAGGCCGAGCAGCTCGAGCACCGGGCACGCCGCCGCGGCATCGTCGCCGACGAGGACGCGCTGTTCGACTTCTACGACGAGCGCGTGCCCGCCGACGTCGTCTCCGCCCGGCACTTCGACCGGTGGTGGAAGGACGCCCGGCGCCGGGCGCCGGAGCTGCTCGACTTCTCGCTCGAGATGCTCGTGGGCGACGTGGCGGTCGACGAGCGCGCCTTCCCCGCCGCCTGGCCGCAGGGCGACCTCGAGCTGCCGCTCACGTACCAGTTCGAGCCGGGCACGGCCGCCGACGGCGTCACGGTGGAGATCCCGCTGTCGGTGCTGCCGCGCGTGCGCCCGGAGGGCTTCGACCGCCTCGTGCCGGGCCTGGCGGAGGACCTGGTGGTGGCGCTGATCCGGTCGCTGCCCAAGGCGCTGCGGGTGCCGCTGGTGCCCGCGCCCGACGCCGCGCGCGAGCTCGTCGCGTGGATCGATGCCAGCACGCCCGACTGGGCGGACGCCGTCCGCGCCGCCGAGATGGCGCCGTCGTTCGCCGCGACGCTGTCCGCGGCCGCGAGCGCCGTCCGGGGGGTCGACGTGCCGGAGGACGCCTGGGACACCGGGCGCCTGCCCGCGCACCTGCGCATGCGGTTCCGGGTGGTGGAGCAGCGCGGGCGGTCGGTCTCCGTGGTGGACGAGGGCGACGACCTCGTCGGCCTGCAGCGGCGACTCGCGGCACGGTCCGCCGACGCCGTCCGGTCGGCCGTGCGGTCGGCGGTGCGGGCAGCGATGGACGAGGCGGCGCGGCCGGCGGCGACC
>JAEWYD010000340.1 GCA_023462275.1 Actinomycetes bacterium | reverse complement strand
TCGAGTGGAACGTTCCGCGCGCGGAACGTTCCACTCGAGCGGGTGGGTGTGCGGGGAACGTTCCACTTTGCTGGGGCTCGGGGGCTCGGGGGTCGGGGTGGGTCTTCTCGGCGGCGTACGGCCGAACGGGTGACAGTTGCGGGCGATTTAAACCGGCCCCTTGTGCCGCAATCACCGTCAGAGGTCTCATTACCGGGCATACTTCCCCCATCGCCCGGAGGCGATCGGCATGGACCACGCCCCCCGCTCCCGCCGCCCCCGCCGTGCCGTCAGGCTCCTGACGACGGCGGTGCTCGCCGTCGTCTCGCTCGGCGTCTCGACCGTCGCCGTCGCCGCGCCGTCGCCCGGCGCCGGAGGTGCTTCGGCGCGCGCCGCACTCCCCACGACGACGACATCCGCCACGACATCCGCCACGACGTCCGCCGCGACGTCCGCCGCGATCCTCGCCGCCGCTGCGACGCCGACCGCCGCCAGCTCGGTGGTCTACCGCGCGGTCAACCTCAACGGCCCCGCGATCCTCGCCGACGGCATCTCGTTCGAGGCGGGCTCGGCGATCGGCGTGACGGCCGGACCCCGCTCGTTCTGCAACCAGACCGTGCCGCTGACGCCGGCCACCGACGCCGCGACCGCCCAGATGCTGCGCTGCTCGGTGTGGGGGAGCGGCAACCCGGGCGCGCGCGTGGCCCTGACCGGCATCCCGAACGGCGCGTACGACCTCAGCCTCTACGTCTGGGAGGACAACCTCACCCAGACCTTCAGCGTCCTGGCGAACGGCGCCCAGGTGGCCCGGGTCGTCAGCGGCTCCGCGGGTACCTGGCAGCGGCTCGGGCCGTTCCCCGTGTCCGTGACCGACGGCACGCTGACGGTCACGAGCAACGGCGGCGCCGCGAACTTCTCGGGGATCGTCCTGCGCACGACGCCGCCGCCCAACCAGGCGCCGACCGTCACCTCGCCGGGCGACCAGACGAGCCGAGCGGGCACCGCCATCGCGCCGCTGCAGGTCGCCGCGTCCGACCCCGACGCCGGCCAGACGCTCACCTACGCCGCCACCGGCCTGCCGGCCGGGCTGGCGATCGACCCGGCGACCGGCGTCGTGAGCGGGACGCCGACGGCAGTCGGGACCTCGTCGGTGACCGTGACGGTGACGGACTCGGGCAGCCCGGCGGCCTCGGCGTCCGCGACGTTCTCGTGGACCGTGGAGCCGGGCCTCTACCGGGCGATCAACATCAACGGGCCCGCGCTGGTCGTCGGCGGCGTGCCCTTCGAGGCCGGCTCCGCGCCCGGCTTCGCCGCCGGACCGCGCTCGTTCTGCAACCAGAGCGTGCCGCTCGTGCCCGCCACCGACGCCGCGACGGCCCAGATGCTGCGCTGCTCGGTCTGGGGGAGCGGCACGCCGGGCGCCCAGGTGTCCATGACGGGCATCCCCGCCGGGACGTACGACGTCGGGCTGTACATCTGGGAGGACAACAGCTCGGCGACGTTCACGGTGCTCATGAACGGGGCGACAGTTGCCCGCGTGGTCTCCGGGTCGGCCGGGACGTGGCGTCTGCTCGGACCGTTCCCCGTCACGATCACGGACGGCACGCTCGCGATCACCACGAGCGGCGGGTCCGCGAACCTCTCCGGCCTCGTCGTCAGCGGCGCCGGCGGTACCCCACCGCCCGCCAACCGCCCGCCGGCCGTCACCTCGCCGGGTGACCAGGCCGCCGTCGTCGGGACGGCCATCGCCCCGCTGCAGCTGACCGCCACCGACCCGGACGCCGGGCAGACCCTCACCTACGCCGCCACCGGCCTGCCGGCGGGGCTCGCGCTCGACGCGGCCACCGGCGTCGTCTCGGGCACCCCGACGGCGGCTGGGACGTCGTCGGTCACGGTGACGGTCACGGACAGCGGCAGCCCGGCGGCCTCGGCGTCGGCCACCTTCTCCTGGGTCGTGACGACCGGCGGTGGCGGCAACCCCGGGGGCGGCACCTTCGACCCCGCCAAGGTGACCGACACGTTCGTCGCGGGCGGCAACTGGGTGAAGTCCCTCGCCGCCGACTGGCTGCCCGACGGCACGATGCTGGTGCTCACCGAGCCCGGCAAGGTCTACCGGGTCACGCCGAGCACGGGCGCCCAGACCCTGGTCCTGGACATCTCGGCGGGGGTCTTCAGCGGCGGCGAGAGCGGCGCGCTGGACATCCTCACCGACGCCGCCGGGACCGGCTTCTACATCTACTACACGGTGGCGGGGAGCGACCGGCTGCGGATCTCGCACTTCACGCTCGGCTCGACCGCCGAGCAGGTGATCTGGAACAACCCGGGCCTGGGCTACAACGCCGACCACGCGGTCCACATGGGCGGGTCCCTCAACCTCGGGCCCGACGGCAAGCTGTACCTGAGCATCGGGGACCGCTACGAGGGTCGCTCGCAGGACCTCACGAACGTCTTCGGCAAGGTGCTGCGCATCAACACCGACGGCACGGTGCCCACGGACAACCCGTTCTACGACGGCGCCGGCCCGAACATCGACGAGATCTGGGCGTACGGCTTCCGCAACCCCTACCGCGGGACCTTCGACAAGACGACCGGGCTGCTCTGGGTCGGCGACGTCGGCGGCAACGTCGACACGCAGGCCTACGAGGAGGTCAACATCGTCGAACGCGGCCGCAACTACGGCTGGCCGGCATGCGAGGGGCCGCTGACCGGGCCGAAGAACGGGCCGGAGTGCCCGGCCGGCGTCAACGGTCCGGTGTTTTCCTACCCGCACACCATCGGAGCCGGTTGCTGCCAGAACAAGGCCATCGTCGGCGGCGACGTCTACCGCGGGACGGTGTTCCCGTTGGCCGGGCAGTTCCTGTACTCCGACTACCCGACGGACAGCTTCGGACGGGTGGCGCTCGGGCCGGACGGCCGCACCGCGGTCGACAGCGGCCCGCTGTTCCAGGCGGGACCGTCGACACCGGTCTGGCTCCAGACCGGGCCGGACGGCTACGTCTACTGGCTGAGCCTCGGGTTCGGCGGCGGCGGCCAGCTGCGCAAGCTCGGCTACACCGGCTCGACCGGTAGTCCGCCGGTGATCACGACGGCCTCCGCCAGCCCGGCGTCGGGCGCCGCACCGCTCACCGTGACGTTCACGGGTGCAGCCACGGACCCGGACGGCACGGCCGTCACCTACGCGTGGACCTTCGGCGACGGCGGCACCAGCACGGCCGCCAGCCCGACGCACACCTACGCGGCCAACGGGTCCTACCAGGCCCAGCTGCGGGTCACGTCCGGGGGCGACACCGTCGCGAGCGACCTCGTCACCGTGGTCGTGGGCCAGCCGCCGACGGCGCAGATCACCAGCCCGCCGGACGGCACGGTCTTCGAGGCGGGCAACACGATCACGGTGACCGGCACCGGGTCCGACCCCGACACCGGCGCCCTGCCGCCGAGCGCGCTGACGTGGGACGTGCAGTTCCTGCACAACGACCACGCGCACCCGGTGACGACGGGGGCGGGCGCGAGCCTCACGTTCACCATCCCGACGGACGGCCACGACTTCACGGGCAACACCCGGTACCGCGTGTCGCTCACGGCCAAGGACCCCGACGGGCTGACCACGACGGCGTCGATCATCCTGTGGCCGAAGAAGACGAACGTGAACCTGTCGAGCAACGCCGCGACGACCGTGACGGTGGACGGCGTGACGCAGAACCTGCCCCACACCATCGACACGCTCGTCGGCTTCCACCACGTGCTCGCGGTGCCGGCGTCGCAGTGCGTGGCGGGTCGCACGTGGACGTTCCAGTCGTGGAGCGACGGCGGGGCGCGGGAGCACACCATCACCGTGGTGCCCGGGATGTCGCTGGTGGCGACGTTCGCCGACACCGGCGCCTGCGCGGCCGTCGGGACGGTGAAGGTGAGCACGGCCAGCTCGCGGGCCGGTGCGGTGGCGCTGGAGGGCGCGACGCTGGCCCCGACGACGCCGGTCTACATCTTCTTCGAGAACGCCGTACGGGTGACCAAGGTCGAGTTCTGGCTGGACCAGCCGGTGACGACGGCGCCGCGCCACGTCGAGTCCGGGCAGCCGTGGGACTTCGTCGGCGGGACGACGACGGCGGCCACGGCGTTCGACCCGGGCACCCTCGCGGCCGGCGCGCACACGATCACGACGCGCGTCACGCTGCCCGACGCGACGCAGACGGTGTTCGACACCCGGTTCACCGTCGGCTCGGCGTAACGCACAGCCGCCCAACCCCCGCGAGTGGAGCGCGGTGGCGCCACGGCACTCCACTCGAGGATGACGAACGCCACCGTGCTCCACTCGGGGCGGAGGGTACGGCGGCGGATCGCCCGCGGGGGAGCGGGCGACGCCGATACCCTCGTCCCGGCCGGGCGGCCGGTCGCGGCGTCAGTCGGCAGGGCGGCGCGCGACGACGTGGAACACGTGCCAGTGCTTGGGGCCCGTGTACGCGGAGCCGTCGGCGTCCTCCTCAATCCAGCTGACGACGTCGAGGCCCGCCACGAGCGCGCGCGCCTCGTCGGCGGTGTGGAACGTCATCTCGGGGTCGCCGTAGGCGTCGTCGTGCGGGCCGAAGAGCTGGCACGCGAGCACGGCGCCCGGTCGGAGCGCCGCGCGCACGGCCGCCCACAGGGCCGGGAAGTGCTCCGGCTCGCAGTACGGCAGCGAGTACGAGGCGTGCACCAGGCTGGCCTCGGGAAGCGTCTCGATCGCGCCGTAGGGGAGGCGGTGGACGTGCAGGCGGGTGCGCAGCTCGGGCGGTGTCCGCGCGGCGAGCCGGTCCAGGGCTGCCGCCTCGCCGTCGACGGCGTGCACGGTCCAGCCCTGCTCGAGCAGGGCAGTCACCTCGACGCCCTCACCGCAGCCCAGGTCGATCGCGACGGGCGGCTCGTTGGCGCCGGCCCGACCGTCACGCGGCGACGCGGCGTCGAGGGCCGCGGCGAGCGACGCGCGCGGCGCCCGGCCCGCCTGGGCTGTGTTGTACTCGTCCCAGCTGATGTCGTGCGGCACGGTCGCACCCTAGCGAGCCGGGCGGCCCGATCAGCCGAGCGGGTTGTGTGCGGGGTCCACCCGCTCGCCGTCGGGCACCGGACCGGGCGCCGTGCCGTCCCCGAACGGCCGCCCGCCCAGCGCCTCCCGACCGTGCGGCGTCAGCCATCCCGCGAGGTCCGGCCCCGCGGGCACGATGCCGGTCGGGTTGATGTCGCGGTGCACCACGTAGTAGTGCTCCTTGATCTGGGCGAAGTCGACGGTGTCGCCGAACCCGGGCGTCTGGAACAGGTCGCGCGCGTACGCCCACAGCGCCGGCATCTCGGTGAGCTTGCTGCGGTTGCACTTGAAGTGCCCGTGGTAGACCGGGTCGAACCGCACGAGCGTGGTGAACAGGCGGACGTCCGCCTCGGTGATCGAGTCGCCGACGAGGTAGCGCTGGCCGGCCAGGCGCTCCTCGAGCCAGTCGAGGCCGTCCCACAGGCGGCGGTAGGCGGCGTCGTACGCGGCCTGGGAGCCCGCGAACCCGCAGCGGTAGACGCCGTTGTTGACGTCGCGGTACACGCGGCGGTTGACGTCGTCGATCTCGCCGCGCAGCGCCTCGGGGTACAGGTCCGGCGCGCCGGGCCGGTGGTACGCCGTCCACTCGAGCTCGAGGTCGATGGTCATCAGGGCGAAGTCGTTGGTGACGACCGCGCCGGACGGGACGTCGACGATCGCGGGCACCGTGATGCCGCGCGGGTAGTCGGGGTCGCGCCGCAGGTACGCCTCCTGGAGGCGCTCGATGCCCAGCACGGGGTCGCGGCCGCACGAGTCGAGGTCGAACGTCCACGACCGCTCGTCGTGCGTCGGTCCCGCGAGCCCCATCGAGAGCGCCTCCTCGAGGCCGAGCAGGCGCCGCACGACGATCACCCGGCTCGCCCACGGGCACGCGCGCGCCGCGACCAGGCGGTAGCGGCCGGGCTCGACCGGGAACCCGTCCCGGCCGTCGGCGGTGATGCGGGTGGTGATGTAGCGGGAGTCGCGCGAGTACTCCGCGCCCGGCACCGAGTACACGCCTCCGCGGGCGTGCTCCGGGCGCTCGTCCTGGTTGGTCGCGTCGACGTCCGTCATCCCGTCATCGTGCCCGACGTCGTGCAGTTCCGCCCTGAGGGAAAGGATGGTTCGGGAACAGCCCGCTTTCGCCCGGCAGACATAGGATGAATCATGCGCGGTGAGTACAAGGTTCCTGGCGGCAAGCTCGTCGCCGTCGACATCGAGGTCGCCGACGGCCGGATCGCCTCGGCCGCCGTCAGCGGCGACTTCTTCCTCGAGCCCGACGACGCCCTCGAGGCCATCGACGGCGCGCTCGCGGGGATGCCGGAGACGGCGACCGTGTCGCAGCTGACCGGCGTCGTGCACGGGGTGCTCGGCGAGGGCGTCACCATGGTGGGCTTCTCGCCCGAGGCTGTCGCGATCGCGGTCCGGCGCGCGCTGGGTCACGCGACGCGCTGGGAGGACCACACCTTCGAGATCGTGCACGAGGGGCCGCAGAGCCCCGCGATGCACATGGCGCTGGACCAGGCGCTCGCCGAGGCCGTGGGGGAGGGCCGCCGTCGGCCGACCCTGCGCATCTGGGAGTGGGGGGCGCCGGCTGTCGTCATCGGCTCGTTCCAGTCACTGCGCAACGAGGTCGACCCGGAGGGCGCGGAGCGCCACGGGATCACCGTGGTCCGGCGCATCTCCGGCGGCGGCGCCATGTTCATCGAGCCGGGCAACACGATCACATACTCGCTGACCGTCCCGGCCTCGCTGGTCGAGGGCCTGAGCTTCGAGCGCTCCTACGCGTTCCTCGACGACTGGGTGCTCGGCGCGCTCCGCGAGCTCGGCATCGAGGCGACGTACGTGCCGCTCAACGACATCGCGTCCCCGGCCGGCAAGATCGCGGGGGCGGCGCAGAAGCGCCTCGCGACCGGCGCCGTCCTGCACCACGTGACCATGGCGTACGACATCGACGCGGACAAGATGCTCCAGGTGCTGCGGATCGGCCGCGAGAAGCTCTCGGACAAGGGCACCACCAGCGCCAACAAGCGCGTGGACCCGCTGCGCTCGCAGACGGGCATGCCGCGCGCCGAGGTCATCGAGGCGTTCATCAGGCACTTCCGCTCGCGGTACGACGCCGTCGACGGCGCCGTCACGCCCGAGGAGCGGGCGCGCGCCGAGGAGCTCGTCGCCACCAAGTTCGGCACCCCGGAGTGGACCGCGCGCGTGCCGTGAGCCCGGTCCGGCGTCGGGCCGTCCTCGTCAGGAGCGGTGGCTGACGACGGCGAAGGTGCCGACGAGGATCGCCACCTCCGTGACGAGGAGCGCGCCCATCACGGCCAGCATCGTCGCGCCGACGGCGAGGGCGACGGTGGCCAGCGCGGTGAGGGGCAACGCCGCCACGCCGACGACGGCGGCCGCGCGGGTGAGGATGGCGTCGTCGCGCTCGTCCCCGACGCGCAGGAACGCTCGGTCGGCCGGCGTCGACCGGTCCGGACGCCCGGCGCGCCACGCAGCGAACGCGAGCCCGGCGAGGGCCAGGGCGGCGCCGCCGGCGAACCCGACCCACATGTCGCCCGGGCCGTGGTCGCGCAGGACCAGGGTCAGCGGCACTCCGACGGCGGTTCCCGCCGCGAGCCCGAACAGCAGCCCGCGGCGGCTCGCCCGGCGCTCACTCGTCGCCATGGAAGATCTCCTCGATGCTCAGCCCGAAGTACCGGGCGATGGTGAAGGCCAGAGGGAGCGAGGGGTCGTAGCGCCCGGTCTCCAGCGAGTTGACCGTCTGGCGCGAGACCCCGAGCGCGGTGCCGAGGGCGGCCTGGGACAGGGATCGCTCCTCCCGCAGCCGTCGGACCTCGTTCCGCATGTGTCAAGGATGCTTGTCACTCGGCGGCGTGTCAAGGACGCTTGTCAGGCGCGTTCGAGCGCCCGTGCGCTCGCCGGTCGCGTTGGCAGCGCTCTGACCTGGGCCGGAACCTGCGCACGACGTGCACAGAGTGCACACATCGGCACGCCACGCCCGACTGGCCGGCTGCCCTAGATTCCCAGCGTGAGCACGCGACGGGCCCCCGCGAGGCGGGCATCGACCCCTGACTGCGGCCGGGCACGGCACGCCCGGACGCTGCGCTCCCACCGCGTCGCGCGCGCCGTCGCGCTGGGTCTCGTCGGCGTCGTCTCCTTCACTGCTGCCGCCGCCGGCTTCACGGTGTGGCGCTTCCGCAGCAACATGACGACGCTGCCCTCCGTCGCCCACCTCGTCGAGCCCGTGCCGGGTGCGACGGACGCGCCCGAGCCGGGGGACCCGATGGGCGGGCGCGCGGTGAACCTGCTCGTGCTCGGCTCCGACGACCGCTCGGGCGAGAACGCCGCCCTCGCGGGCGAGGACGCCGGCGGTGGCAGCGACACCACGCTGATCGTCCACCTCCCGGCCGACCGCTCCCGCATCGACGTCGTCTCGATCCCGCGCGACTCCCGCGCCCAGATCCCCGCCTGCCACCTCGACTGGCAGTCGGACGGCAAGATGTCGCGGGCCTACGAGGACAAGTTCAACGCGGCCTTCAGCATCGGCTGGAAGAAGTCGGGAGACCTGGCCCTCGGCGCCGCCTGCACCATGGCGACCATCCAGAACATGACACAGGTGCGGATCGACGCCTTCGTCATCGTGGACATGGCCGGGTTTGCGGCGATGGTCGACGCCGTCGGGGGTGTTCAGGTGTGCGCACCGACGCCGCTGCGCGACCCCCGCTACACCCACCTCGACCTCGATGCGGGGTGGCACGACCTCAAGGGCGTCCAGGCGCTCCAGTACGTCCGTGCGCGGCACATCAAGGGCACGGACGGCACGGACACGGCGCGGATCGAGCGTCAGCAGCGCTTCATCGGCGCCCTCATGCGCAAGGTCATGTCCTCCGACGTCCTGACCAACCCCCTCCAGCTCGGGCGGTTCCTCGACGCGGCGACGTCGTCGCTCACGGTGTCCGCCGAGCTCGGGTCGGCGACCGAGCAGCTCGGGCTCGCCTGGGGGGTGCGCGACCTGCGCGCGACCGACGTCACCTTCGTCACCGTGCCCTGGGCGTTCGGCTCCCACGGGTACGTCGAGTGGACGGCCGACGCCCCGCTGCTCTGGGAGCGTCTGCGGACCGACCAGCCTCTGAACCCGCCGGCGCCAGCCGCCGGGCAGCAGCCGCCGCCCGGGCCGCAGA
>JAEWYD010000339.1 GCA_023462275.1 Actinomycetes bacterium | reverse complement strand
GCGGCGCACTCCGCGCACCCGGCGACGTGGCAGAGCGCGCGTTCGGTGGCCGCGGGCGGGAGCTGCCCGTCCACGAGCGCGGCGATCTGCGTGCCCAGGTGCGTCATGCCCGGACCTCGACGTCGCGGACCGCGCTCTCGCGCGGGGCCCGGTGGGCCAGCGCCTCGCGGAGCTGCGCGCGGCCCCGGTGGATCCGGGAGCGCACGGTGCCCAGCTTGATGCCGAGCGTGACCGCGATCTCCTCGTACGAGAGCCCCTCCATGTCGCAGAGCACGACGGCGGCGCGGAACTCCGGCGGCAGGGCGTCGAGCGCGCGCTGCACGTCGTGGTCGAGGTTCGCGTGCTCGAAGCCGCGCTCGGGCGACGCCTCCCCGGGCGCGCTCGCCAGCCGGTCGGTGTCGTCGCCCCAGGGCTCGATGCGGATGCGCCGACGGCGCCGCACCTGGTCCAGGAAGAGGTTCGTGGTGATGCGGTGCAGCCAGCCCTCGAAGGTCCCGGGGGTGTAGGTGCCGAGCGAGCGGAAGACGCGGATGAAGGTCTCCTGGGTGAGGTCCTCGGCGTCGTGCTGGTTGCCGGTGAGGCGGTAGGCCAGGCGGTACACCCGCGCGGAGTGCTGCTCGACGATCTCGGCCCAGCCGGCCGGTGCTGCACCGGGGGCGGGCTCCGCCGCGGCGTCGGCACGCCCCAGGGCGACGTCGACCGACGCCGACGCGGCCGCTCCCGCGTGCTCCGCCCTCGACCTGCTCGTCCGGATCGCCACGTGCCTCCCTCTCCCGTCCAGTCTCCCATCACGGCCGTGCGCCGCCTGTGCGCAGGCCGTGCAGGAGCCGTGCAGAGGCGGCCGCCGAGCCACCCCTGCGCAGCGGTCAACGAACGGGACGGCCGGTGTGTTCCGCCGCGCCCGCGGATCACCCGGCCCCGCCGTGACCGGGCGCTAGCATCGGTGCCACCGATCGGAGGACACCATCAGCGACAAGCTCGCCAGCTGGGCGTACGCAGAGGGCTTCGTGCCCGCCGACGACGTCGTGCTGCGCGCCACCGACCGCGCCGACCAGCTCGGCTGCGGAGCCCCCTCCGAGGGCACGGGCGCGCTGCTCGCGATGCTCGCCTCGGCCGTCCGCGCGCAGGCGGTCGTCGAGATCGGCACCGGCGCGGGCGTGGCAGGCCTCTGGCTGCTCGCGGGGATGCGGCCCGACGGCGTCCTCACCACGATCGACATCGAGGCCGAGAACCAGCGCGCGGCCCGGGAGGCGTTCACCGAGGCCGGCGTGCGTGCCGCCCGGGTGCGGGCGATCACCGGCCGCGCGCTCGACGTGCTGCCGCGGCTCGCCGACGGCGCGTACGACCTGGTGGTGGCGGACGGCGACCCGCTCGAGCTGGCCGAGCACGTCGAGCAGGCGCTGCGCATCCTGCGGCCGGGCGGCGTGCTCGTCGTCCTGCACGCCCTCGGCGGCGACCGCGTGCCCGACCCGGCCCGCCGCGACGAGGTGACCACCGCGCTGCGCGAGGTGACTCGCCGCCTGCGGGACGACGACCGCGTCGTCCCCGCGCTGCTGCCGACGGGCGACGGCGTCCTGCTCGCGACGCGACGCTGAGCCCGCACCGAGCCCGGGCCGAGCGCCCGCTCTGAGCCCGCTGGAGCCGGGCGCCCGCTAGAGCGAACGGAGCCAGCGCAGCAGCACCCGGACGCCGAACCCTGTGGCGCCCTCGGGCACCTCGTGCGCGGCCGACGAGGCACGTGCCGGTCCGGCGATGTCGAGGTGCGCCCAGCGCCGTCGACCCACGAACCGCTGCAGGAACAGGGCGGCGGTGATCGACCCGCCCTGCGTGCCCGGGGCGGCGACGTGGCAGACGTCCGCGACGGGCGAGCGGAGCGAGTCCCGGTACTCCTCGACGAGGGGCATGCGCCAGAGCAGCTCGCCGGACGCCGCGCCGGCCGCCACGAGGGCGTCGGCGAGGGCGTCGTCCGGCGAGTAGAGCGCGCCGTGACCCCGGCCCAGGCCGAGCGTCGCAGCACCGGTCAGCGTCGCCACGTCGACCACGACGTCCGGGTCGAGGTCCGCGTCGGCGTGGGCGAGGGCGTCGGCCAGGACGAGCCGGCCCTCGGCGTCGGTGTTGAGCACCTCGACGGTCGTGCCGCCGTAGGTTCGCACCACGTCGCCGGGACGGTAGGAGGACCCGCCGAACGCGTTCTCCGCCAGGGGCATGAGGGCGGTGACGCGGTGGGGCAGGCCGAGCGCCGCCGCGCCGAGGACCGTCGCGAGCGCGACGGCGGAACCGGCCATGTCGGTCTTCATGCCGGCCATCGACTCGCGCGGCTTGATGTCGAGGCCGCCGCTGTCGAACGTGATGCCCTTGCCGACCAGCACGACGTGCCGGCGCGCGTCCGGCGGGTTGTAGCGCACGGTGACGAGCCGGGGCGGGCTCACGGAGCCGCCGCCCACGGCGAGGATGCCCCCGAACCCGCGGGCCTCGAGCTGGTCGGGCTCGAGCACCTCGACCTCAAGGCCGGCGGCCGTCGCGGCCTCGACCGCCTGCTCGGCGAGCCACGCCGGGGTCTTGGTGCTCGACGGCGTCACGGTGAGCGTCCGGGCGAGCCACGTCGCCTCAGCGGTGCGCCGCGCCGTCTCGACGGCGCCGTGCGAGCCGAGGAGGACGAGCCGCTCGGCAGGCGGGCGGCCCGCGGAGCGCGCCGCGGTCGGGTGCCGGTAGGCCCCCAGCAGGTAGCCCTCCACGAACGCCGCGGCGGCCTCGTCGTCGCAGTCGGCCGCGGCGGTCGCCACGACCTCGCCG
>JAEWYD010000338.1 GCA_023462275.1 Actinomycetes bacterium | reverse complement strand
CCGGCACCCCGTCCGGCGCGCTCATCGGCCGGCCCCCATCCCGCGCCCGGGGCGCCGGTGCGACCGCGCGGCCGCGAGCTGGAGCCGCCCGGTGACGTCGTCGGGGTCGGACCACCGCAGCACCTGGATGCCGGCGTGCGTCAGCTCGGCGATCCGGTCGTCGCGCTCGACGCGGACCAGCCGGAGCGCCAGCCAGTGCCGCGCGTCGAGCCCCCGCGTCCGCGTCGCCGGCAGCACGTCCACCGCGATGACGGTGATCCCTGCGCGTCGCCACGCCCGCGCCATGTCCGCGGCCTCCGGGTCGAGGAACGTCGAGAACACGTAGACGAGGCTGCCCGCGGGCATGCGCGGGGGCCGGATGCGGGTCGGCGGGTCGCCCTCGGGCCGCAGCAGGCCCAGCTGCTGGACCAGACGGTCGAGCTGGTGCCGCCCGGTGCCGGGCCGCAGGGCCCGGCGTCGGACGCCCAGGTCCTCGACGGCTACGCGGTCGCCCACCGCGAGGTAGCCCTCGGCCACGGTGAGCGCTGCCTGCCGCGCGAGGTCGAGCGAGGTCGCGTCGTCGGGCCGCACGGGGTGGATGCCGCTCCAGGTGGTCGGGTCGGGCCCCACGTCGTCGCGCGAGTCCACGACCAGCACGACCGCCGCCTCGCCCAGCGCGTACGTGCGCCGGACGTACAGCTGGTCGAGGCCCGGGGAACGCCGCGCCGTCACCTTCCAGTCGATCTGCCGCGGGCTGTCGCCGGGCAGGAACGGGTGGACGTCGCGCAGGGCGCCGCCCTGGCCGAAGCGCCGGGACTCGTGCTGCCCGGTGAGCCCGCGGAGCCGCGCGGGCATGGGCAGCGCCGGCATGGTGCGGCCGCGCGGGAGCACGACGACGGTGCCCGGCTCCTCCTCGACGTGCGGCCCCGAGGTGAGGGCCCCGGCACCCAAGCCCTGGTGCTCGAACCGGAACAGCACCTGCGGGCCCGTGCGGACCGAGCGCGCCGACAACTCGAGGTCGCGCTCGAAGGGCACGTGGACGAGCGCCTCCTGGCTGCCGTGCCCGGGCCGGGCGATGCGCACCCGCACGCCCACGGCGCCCTGCGGCGTCGTGAGGCGCACCGTCTGGGCCAGCACGCCGACGTCGGTGGTCGGCGCCGGGGCCACGAGGTCCGCCCACACCGGGCCGCGCGGGCGCAGCCAGGCTGCGGACAGCGCGGTGAGCAGCGGCGCGAGGGCGAGCAGCGCGAGGTCGGGCCGGCCGAGCACCGCGCCGAGCGCAAGGAGCGTGAGACCGGCCGTCGTCGTCCACACGAGGCCGCCGTTCGCGGACCACGGCTGTGCGGGCGGCGCGCCGTCCTCGCGGCTGCGCTCGGGGACCTCGGGGCGCGCGGGCTCGGGCGGCGGGGCCTCCTCGCCCCACCGCCGGTCGGCGAACCCCTCGTCGGCCATCGCGGCTCAGCCCTGCGGCACCGTGCTGGGCGTGGGCACGCGGGAGAGCACCTCGTGCACGACGTCCTCCGCGACGACGCCCGCCGCCCACGTCGCGGGCGTCAGCGTGATCCTGTGCGCGAGGGCGGCCACGGCGACGTCCTTGACGTCCTCCGGCGCCACGAACCGGCGCCCGGACAGGACGGCGAGCGCGCGGGCCACGAGCATCAGCGCCTGCGAGCCGCGCGGTGAGGCGCCGACCTCGACGGCCTCGTGCACGCGCGTGGCGGCGGCGAGGTCGACGCAGTACCGCACGATGTCGGGGTCCACGCGCACGGCCTCGACGCCCGCCTGCATGGCGAGCAGCGTGGGCGCGTCGACGACGCGCGTCACACGAGCCTCCTCGCGACGGCGCTCCAGGCGGCGCATGAGGACGTCGACCTCGGCTGCCGCGTCGGGGTAGCCGACCGAGACCCGCACCATGAAGCGGTCGAGCTGCGCCTCGGGCAGCGGGTAGGTGCCCTCGTACTCGACCGGGTTGGACGTCGCCATCACGTGGAACGGCCGCGCCATCGGGTAGGTGGTGCCGTCGACCGTGACCTGACGCTCCGCCATGGCCTCGAGCAGCGCCGACTGCGTCTTGGGGGCCGTGCGGTTGATCTCGTCCGCCAGCAGCAGCCCGGCGAACACGGGCCCGGGGCGGAACCGGAACGCCGCCGAGCTCGGGTCCCACACCGCGGAGCCGGTGATGTCGGAGGGCAGCAGGTCCGGCGTGCACTGCAGCCGGCGGAACTCCAGGCCGAGGGCGGTCGCGAGGCTGCGCGCGGCGAGGGTCTTGCCCAGGCCCGGGACGTCCTCGAACAGCACGTGGCCGCCGGAGAGGAGTGCCGCGAGCGCGATGCGGAGGGCGTCGTGCATGCCGACGACGGCGGTGCCCACCTCCTCCAGCACGGCGTGCGCGAGCCGGGCCACCTCACCGGGCGACGGCGGGGCGGGGTCCGCGTGCGGCGTCGGGTCCCCGTGCGGCGTCGGGGCGGTTGGGGGCATGGTGGTCACGACTGTTCTCCTCGGTCGGTCGGGAGGCGGGGTGCGGGGGGCGCGGCCGGCGGGCGCGTGCGGGTGCGGGCGATGGTCGGCACGGGCGGCACCGGCGGCCCGGGGGCGAGCGACTCGACGACGTCGACGCAGTGCGCGATCTCGGCCAGCGACGGCATGACGCCGCCGGGCTTGGTGAGGATGCGCCACGCGCGGTCGCCGAGCGCGGCCCGCGCGCGCTCGCGCAGCTCGTCGTCGAGACCGGGTGCGACGTCCGTCCCGGCGCGCACGCCCCCGGGGATCGCGATGCCGTTCTGGGCGAGCCTGCGGCTGGCGTCGATCCGCAGCCGGCGTACGGCGGCCTCGGAGACGCGGCCGTCCAGCCCGATGAACGTCCAGGTCAGGTGCGTGACGTCGGGGCGGGTGCCGGCCGTGTCCTCGCGCGACTCCGCCGGCCACGTGTCCTGCTCCGCGGCGCGCAGGGCGACGACGGCGAGCAGCACGACGCCGGTGACGAGCCCCACGAGCAGCGCGTCGCCGAGGTAGAGCCCGAGCAGCATCGCGATGGCGGCGATCACCACGGCACCGACGAGCGGCCGCCAGTCGCGCCGGGTCACGGGACGTCCTCCGGACGGGGCGGCGCGTCGTCGTCGGGCGCGTGGTCGTCGGGGGCGTCGTCGTCGGGGGCGGTCCCGGGCCCGACGGGCGGCCGGTCGGCGTCCCCGACGGGCGGCCGGTCCGCGTTCCCCACGCGCCAGTCGGACGTGTCGGCGTCGTCGGGGTCGCCCAGCCCGAGCGCGAGGACGGACAGCGCACGCACGGCCGCCGCGACGTCGTCGGCGCTCATGGGGTCCGACCCGAACCGGGCACGCAGGTACAGGTCGAGCAGGGTGCGCGTGGCCTGCGGGTCGACGGGCGCCCGGTCCAGCACGGCGACCGTGAACTCCGTCGGCGTCGAGGCCGGGTCCCGCACGACGCCCGACCGCGCGGCCGCGTGCTCGAGGCGCACCCAGGCGGCGATCACAGCGTCGACGGGACGCGGGAAGCGGCGCAGGGCCTCCTCGGCCTCGGCGACGCCGGCGCGCAGGCGGGGAAGGTTCGGCAGCACCGTGCCGGGGCCGGTGAAGGCCGCGTCGAGCTCGATCCCCGCGTCGTCGGGCCCCTCGGGGACCAGCGGGGCCGGGTGCCGGCGGAACCAGCGCAGCACCAGGAACGCGACCCACGCCAGCATCACGAGCACCACCGCGATGCCCAGCCACGTGAGGTCCCACGGGTGCACGGGGTTGGCGTCCGCGAACTGGTCGAACGGGATGATCGGGAACGGCGAGATCGTCGGGTCCGGGACCGGGCTCGGCGCGGGCGTGCTCGTGCGCACGGGCGGGCGCCACGGCCCGGCGAGGGTGCCGGCGATGACGATCACCGCGAGCAGGCCGACGATCGCCACGAGCGGCCCGGCGC
>JAEWYD010000337.1 GCA_023462275.1 Actinomycetes bacterium | reverse complement strand
GCGCACGCTCGCGACGGCCGGCCACGGCAGGCGGACCCAGCCCGCGGCCGTCCCGGGCGCCGCCATCCAGACCCCGGCGGCGTCGGCGGCCAGCGGCACCGGGATCTCCCGCCGCAGCAGCCACATGATGGGGTCGAGCAGCATCCACAGCAGGGTGCCGAGCACCACCATGAGGCCGCCGAGCGCACCCACGATGCCGCCGAAGACCCGCCCGTCGACGCCCGTCCACGGGACGAGCGTGCCGATGCCGCCGGCCACCGCCGCCGCGAGGAGGGCCACCAGCACGAAGTGCCACTGGAGCGCCCGCTTGACCCGCCGGTACACGGCGGCGCGGTCGGTGTGGATCTCGAAGCGGTCGGGCAGCGGCGTCATGCGTCTCTCCAGTCCGGCGGGCACGCACGAAATCTAGGGCTGCTGGCGGGGGCGTGTGAGGCGTTCGCCGGCCCCACCGCGGTACCGACCGCGCCGCCGTGGCGTGTCAGGGGCGCGACGGCCGCCAGACGACCAGGGCGCCGCTGGCGCTCACACGCGCGGGACGGTGCCCCCGCGGCACCACGACGACCTCGCCCTCCGGGCCCGCCGTGAACACGCGCCGCCCGGGGTCGGCGAGCATGCGCAGCGCCTCCACCTGTTGGCTCAGGCGCTCGACCTCGGCCTCTAGGGCGAGGATCCGCTTGATGCCGGCGAGGTTCACGCCCTCCTCCTGCGAGAGCCGCTGCACCTCACGGAGCTTGGCGACGTCGCGCAGGGAGTACCGGCGCCCGCGGCCCGGGGCACGGCCGGGCGAGACCAGGCCGAGCCGGTCGTACTGCCGGAGCGTCTGCGGGTGCATGCCGGCCAGCTCGGCGGCCACCGAGATCACGTAGAGCGGGGTGTCGGGCGAGACCACGGCTCACCTCGCCCCGCGCGGGCCCGTCACCAGCGCCCTCGGCGCAGGCGCGCTCACTGCGCGGCCCTGGCACGCAGGTCGGCGCGGACGTCGCCGTCGGCGGTGGCGGCGTCGAACGCCTCGACCGCCTCGCGCGCCTTCGCCGAGAGCTTCTGCGGCACGGCCACCTGCACCGTCACGAGCAGGTCCCCGGTCGCCTGCGCCGACGCCACGCCGTGTCCCTTGACCCGGAGCGTGCGGCCCGACGGCGTCCCGGCCGGCACCTTGACCCGCACGGTCCGGCCGTCGAGGGTCGGGACCTCGATCTGCGCGCCCAGCGCCGCCTCCGCGAACGTCACGGGGACCGTGACGCGCAGGTCGTGGCCGTCGAGTGCGAAGACCGGGTGCGGCTCGACGTGGACGGCGATGACCAGGTCACCCGCCGGTCCCCCGGCTTCGCCCGGTCGGCCCTTGCCGCGCAGCCGGATTCGCTGCCCGTCGCGCACGCCCGCGGGGATGCGGGCGTTGACCCGCCGGCCCTCGACCGTGAGCGAGACCGTCGAGCCCTCGACCGCCTGCCGGAAGGGCAGCGTCGTCGTCGCCTCGATGTCCTGA
The DNA here is from genome assembly GCA_023462275.1 of Actinomycetes bacterium. GTDB lineage: Bacteria > Actinomycetota > Actinomycetes > Actinomycetales > Cellulomonadaceae > Actinotalea. Next base: position 1,047 of record JAEWYD010000337.1, on the reverse strand, counting down.
CCCTTCTGCGGACCGCGCGCGCGGAAGCCGGCGCCGCCGCCGAAGAGGCCGCCGAGGATGTCCTCGAAGCCGCCGCCGCCGCCCGCGGTGCTGTACCGGACGCGCCCGCCGCCCGCCTCGGGGCCGAACAGGCCGCCGAAGATGTCCTCGAAGCCCGCGCCGCTGGCGGCACCACCGGGCCCGGCCGAGAACCGGGCGCCGCCGCCCGCCATCGCGCGCACGGCGTCGTACTGCTTGCGCTGCTCGGGGTCGGAGAGGACGGCGTACGCCTCGCCGACCTCCTTGAAGCGCGCCTCGGCGGCGGGGTTGTCGGGATTCTGGTCGGGGTGGAGGCTGCGCGCGAGCTTGCGGTAGGCCTTCTTGATCGCCGCGGCGTCGGCGTTCTTGGGGACGCCGAGCGTGGCGTAGAAGTCCTTCTCGAACCAGTCCTGGCCGGTCATCTCACCTTCTTCCCCACGCTCCGATCCTCCTGCATCCCCGACGTCTGGATCCGGCGACATCGCGCCGAGCTGTGGAGGGCTCGCGACGCGTGCGGTCGCGAACCCTCCACTGCTCCGACTACGCCGGGGCGGACACCGCCACGCGCGCGGCGCGCACGATCCGCTCGCCGATCCGGTGGCCCGGCTGGAGCACCTGGGTCACGGTCGGCTCGGTCACGTCCGCCGACTCCGCGTGCATGAGCGCCTCGTGCACCTGGGGGTCGAAGGGCTCGCCCGCCGCACCGTAGCGCGTCCAGCCGAAGCGACCGAGGGTCGCCTCGAGCTTCTCCGCGATCGACGCGAACGGGCCGGACTCGAGCTCGCCGTGCTGGCGCGCCAGCTCGATGTCGTCGAGCACCGGCAGCAGCGCCTCGACGAGGCCGGCCACCGCCAGCTCGGCCGAGACCGAGCGGTCCCGGTCCACGCGCTTGCGGTAGTTGACGTACTCCGCCTGGAGCCGCTGCAGGTCGTCGAGCCGCTCGGCGGCCAGGGCCTCGGCCGCCGCGAGGGCGTCCGCGGCCGGACCCGTGCCGGCGCCCGTCGCTTCGCCGGTCGCCCCGGCGAGCGG
>JAEWYD010000336.1 GCA_023462275.1 Actinomycetes bacterium | reverse complement strand
GGCGAGCCCACGCTCGACGTCCAGCGCGGCGACACCTGCCACCTCGACGTGGCGGACGCGGCAGGCAACGTCGTCTCGGCGACCCCGAGCGGCGGGTGGCTGCAGAGCTCCCCGACGGTCGACGGGCTCGGCTTCCAGCTGCCGACGCGCGCCCAGATGCTGTGGCTCGAGCCGGGCCTGCCCACGTCCATGGCGCCCCGCGTCCGGCCGCGCACGACGCTCAGCCCGACGCTCGTCGTCGGACCCGACGGGGTGCTGGCGTGCGGGACGCCCGGCGGCGACCAGCAGGACCAGTGGCAGCTCCCGTTCCTGCTGAACCACGTGCTGCACGGGCAGGGCCTCCAGGAGGCGATCGACGCGCCGAGCTGGCACACCACGCGGCTCGTGTCGTCGTTCGAGCCCCGCGTGGTCGGGGACGAGCTGCACGTCGAGAGCCGGCTGGGCGCTGAGGTGCTCGCCGACCTCGCCGGGCGCGGGCACGCGGTGCACGACGCCGGGCCGTGGGCCCTCGGGCGGCTCAGCGCGGTCGAGTGGCGCGACGACGGGACGCTGCGGGGCGCCGCGAACCCGCGAGGCATGCAGGGCTACGCGGTGGGCCGATGACGCCGCTGGAGCTGCTCGGCGTGCTCCTCGCCGGGACCGTGGCGGGCGCCGTCAACACGATCGTCGGCGCCGGGACGCTGCTGACGTTCCCGCTGCTCGTGGCGCTGGGCGTGCCGCCGCTCGTGGCCAACGTGTCGAACACGGTCGGGCTGGTGCCCGCGGCCGTCACCGGTGCGTGGGGCTACCGGCGCGAGCTGGCGGGCCGGTGGCGCGTCGTGGCCCGGATGGCCGCCTACTCGACGGTGGGCTCGGTCGTCGGCGCAGTCCTCCTGCTCGTGGCCCCGGCGGACACCTTCACGTCCGTCGTGCCCTGGCTGCTGCTGCTCGCCGCGGGCCTCGCGGCCGCCCAGCCGCGGATCTCCGCGTCGCTGCGTCGTCGGGAGAGCCTCGCCGCCCTCGCGGCCGGCACCAGCCTCGCCGACGACGACGGCGAGGACCCGGCCGAGGCGCCACCCGCGGTCGCCGACCGGGTGACCCGCCCGCTCACACCCGGCCTCGCGCTCGGCATCGCCGCCACGGGGGTCTACGGCGGCTACTTCGGCGCCGCGCAGGGCGTCATCCTTCTCACGATGCTCGGGATCTGGTGGTCGGCCGACCTCCACCGCGCCAACGGCGCCAAGGTCGTGCTCGCGGGCATGGCGAACCTCGTCGGCGGGGCGATCTTCGTGTTCAGCGGCGAGGTCGACTGGGCCATCGCGGCGCTGATCGCCGTGGGGTCGGCGGCGGGCGGCGTCCTCGGTGCGCGGCTGGGCCGGCGCATCCCCGCGCCCGTCCTGCGGGTCGTCATCGTCGTGGCGGCCCTTGCCGCGGCGGTCGCCCTCTGGGTGCGGGGCTGACGGCTCAGGCGATCCCGAGGACCGCAGGCAGCTCCGCCAGGGAGGCCACGACCTCGACGCCGGCGTCCCGAGCCGCGGCGACGTCGGCCGCCGGCACCTCCACGCGACGACCGCCCGGGCGGTCGATCCAGACGCCGAGGAGACCCGCGCGCACGGCCGCGTGCGCGTCGATGTCCAGCTCGTCGCCCACGTACGCGGTCCGCTCCGGAGCGGTACCGAGGCGGCGGCATGCCTCGGTGAACACCCGCGGGTCGGGCTTGCCGACGCCGAGCGTGTCGACGCCCACGAGCACCGGGACCTGCTCGAACCCCGCCCGGGCCAGCTTCGTCGTCTGGTAGGCGACGGAGGCGTTCGTCAGCGCTCCGACGGCGAGGCCCGCGGCGACGCATCGCTCGACCACCGCGGCGGCGTCAGGGTGCGCCGACCACGACCGGGCGAAGCCCTCCTCGAAGAGGCGGTTCCACTCGGCGTAGCCCACCTCGTCCAGCACCGCGCCGCCGAACTCCTCGTGGAGCGCGTTGGCGCGGAGCATGCGCTGCTCGAGGTAGCCCAGCTCCCCGCGCGTGTAGGCGCGGTAGTGCCCTCCCACGTCGGCCCGCCAGGTGGCCAGGACGTCGCCGTGCCGCTCCGCCGGCAGGTGCGGCAGGTAACGGTCCGCGACGGCCGAGAGGGCGTGCGCGAAGGCGGCCTGCGTGTCCACCAGCGTGTCGTCGACGTCGAACAGCACGCCGTCGACGCGCGCCGCCCCGCCCGTCGCCCCCGTCACAGCGTGGCGCGGAGGGCGTCGATGCGGGCGAGCGTCGCGGTGCGGCCCAGGATCTCCATCGACTCGAACAGCGGCGGCGACACCCGGCGGCCGGTGACGGCGACGCGCAGCGGCGTGAAGGCGACCCGCGGCTTCAGGCCGAGGCCCTCCACCAGCGCGCCCGACAGCGCCGCCTGGATCGCCGCGGCGTCGAAGGACGCGAGGCCCTCGAGCGCCGGGCGGGCCGCGTCGAGCACCTGCGCAGCGTCACCGCCCAGGGCCTTGCGAGCATCCTCGGCGACCTCGACCGTCTGCATGAAGAGGAAGCCGAGCATCCCGACCGCCTCGGCGAGCAGGCCGATCCGCTCCTGGACGAGCGGTGCCGCGGCGTCGAGCGACGCCCGCTCCCCCTCGCTCAGGCCGGCGTACTCGGCCGCCGAGACCAGGCCCGCACCGTGCAGGTACGGCACGACGCGCTCGCGGAAGACCTCCGGCGCCAGCATCCGCACGTGGGCGCCGTTGATCGCCTCGGCCTTCTTCAGGTCGAACCGCGCGGCGTTCGGGTTGACGTCGGCGACGTCGAACGCGGCGATCATCTCCTCGACCGTGAAGATGTCGTTGTCCGGGGCGATGCTCCAGCCGAGCAGCGCCAGGTAGTTGAGCAGGCCTTCCTTGACGAAGCCCCACTCGCGCAGCAGGAAGAGATTGGACTCCGGGTCCCGCTTGGACAGCTTCTTGTTGCCCTCGCCCATGACGTAGGGCAGGTGGCCGTAGACCGGCTCGTGGTCCACCAGGCCGAGGTCGATGAGCGCCCGCCAGAGCACCACCTGGCGCGGGGTGGACGACAGCAGGTCCTCGCCGCGCAGGACGTGCGTGATCCGCATCAGCGCGTCGTCGACCGGGTTGGTGAGCGTGTAGAGCGGCTGCCCGTTCGCGCGCACGATGACGTAGTCGGGCACCGAGCCGACGGGGAACGTGAGCTCGCCGCGGATGAGGTCGGTGAAGGTGACGTCCGCGTCGGGCATCCGGATGCGCAGCACCGGCTCGCGGCCCTCGGCGCGGTAGGCGGCCTTCTGCTCTTCCGTCAGGTCGCGGTCGAAGCCGTCGTAGCCCAGCTTCGGGTCGCGGCCCGCCGCACGGTGCCGCTCCTCGACCTCCTCCGGCGTGCTGAACGACTCGTAGGCGTAGCCGCCCTCGAGGAGCTGGCGGGCGACGTCGGCGTAGACGTCCATGCGCTCGGACTGCCGGTACGGCCCGTAGGGTCCGCCGACCTCCACGCCCTCGTCCCAGTCCATGCCGAGCCAGCGCATCGCCTCGACGAGCTGCTCGTAGCTCTCCTGGCTGTCCCGGGCCGCGTCGGTGTCCTCGATGCGGAACACGAACGTGCCGCCCACGTGCCGGGCGTACGCCCAGTTGAACAGGCAGGTCCGGATGTTGCCGACGTGGGGGTTCCCCGTGGGCGACGGGCAGAAGCGGACGCGGATCGCAGAGGTGGGGGCGACGTCGGCGGTGGGAGGTGTCACGGCGGTCAAGCCTAGTAGCCGCCCGACGCCGCCCCGCCGGCCGCGCGCCGCGGGTCAGTCCCGCCGGATGACGGGGTTGCGCAGCACGCCGATGTCCTCGACCTCGCACTCGACGACGTCGGCGTGGCGGATCTCGCCGACGCCGGCCGGCGTGCCGGTGAGGATCACGTCGCCCGGGAGGAGCGTGAAGACCTCGGAGATGTAGGCGACGAGGTCGGCGACGCCGTGCACCAGGTCCGCCGTCCGCCCGTCCTGTCGCAGCTCGCCGTTCACGCGGGACGTCACGCGGAGGTCGTCGACGTCGAGCCCGGGCACGATGTACGGCCCGAGCGGGCACGAGCCGTCGAAGCCCTTGGCGCGCGTCCACAGCTGCTCGGCGCGCTGGACGTCGCGGGCCGTGACGTCGTTCGCGACCGTATAGCCGAAGACCCGGTCGAGCGCGTGCTCGGGCGTCACGTCCTTGGTCACCTTGCCGATGACGACGGCGAGCTCGGCCTCGAAGTGCACCTCCTCCGACCACGTCGGCAGGACGATGGGGTCGTCGGGACCGATCACCGCTGTGTTCGGCTTGAGGAACAGCAGGGGCGACGTCGGCACCGCGTTGCCCATCTCGGCCGCGTGGTCGGCGTAGTTGCGGCCGACGCCGACGACCTTCGAGCGCGGGATCACCGGCGCCAACAGGCGGACGTCGTCCCGTTCGAGCGGCACCCGCTCGCCCGTGGGCTGCACGGACATGTACAGGGGGTCGCCGTTCAGGACGGCCAGCTCGTCACCGTCGACGACAGCGAACCGGGGGTCGCCCCCCGTGGTGAACCTCGCGATACGCACCACGCCAGGTTAACGGCCCGACGGGCACCTCTAGGGTTCCCTGCGTGGAGCAGCTCTCCCGTCCCCGCATCGGCGGCATCGACATGGCCCGGGGCCTCGCGGTCCTGGGCATGTTCGCGGCCCACCTGGGGCACAAGGCGGATCTGCTCCTGCCGGGCGGCGGCAGCGTCCTGGAGGCCTTCGACGGGCGCCCGGCGTCGGGCTTCGCGCTCCTGGCGGGCGTCTCGGCGGCACTCCTGAGCGGTGGCCGGCACCCCAGCTCCGGATCGCGGATGACGCACGCGCGCGTCCGGATCCTCGCGCGCGCCGCGATCCTGTGGCCCCTGGGGGCCGCTCTGATCGCCCTGCACACCCCCGTCATCGTGATCCTCCCGACGTACGCCGTCCTGTTCGCGGTGATCGCCGGCCTCGTGCACCTGCGACCGCGCACGCTTGTCGCCATGGCGCTGGTCGTAGCAGCGGTCGCCCCGCCGGCGATGCTGCTCGCACGGGACGCGCTGTTCGACGGCGGGCCACCGATGGAGATCGTCGACATCAGCATCGGCTACGCCTACCCCGCCGCCGTCTGGCTCGCCTACCTCCTCACCGGCCTCGCGGTCGGCAGGCTGGACCTCGGGTCCCGCACGACCCGTCGACGGCTGCTCCTCGTGGGGACCGTCGCAGCAGTCGCCGGGTTCGTGACGAACGCGGTCGCGATGCGGACGATCGACCTGTCGCACACGTTCTGGCGGGAGCTCCTCACCACGCGCCCGCACGCCTCCTCGCCCGTCGAGGTGGTGTGCAACGTCGGCGTCGTCCTCGCCGTCCTGGCGCTGTGCCTGATGCTCGCCGACCGGTTCCCGCGCGCCGTCGCGCCGCTGACGGCCACCGGCGCCCTCGCCCTGACGGCGTACTGCGGCCACCTGGTCGCGATCTGGGGGCTCGGCAACGACGTCGTGTGGGACTCCAGCAACATCCGGCTGCTCGCCTTCGTGCTCGTGACCCTGGCCGCGACGTGGGCCTGGCGGGCCGCCCTCGGGCGGGGCCCGCTGGAGCTGGTGCTCCACCTCGCGTCGACGGCCGTCGCCGACACCCTCGTCCCGGCCGGGCGCCGGATCGCCCAGGACGGCGCGACGCCGACGGCCGCCATCACGCCGAGCCCCGCGGCGGAACCGCCGGAGCCCGTCGTCGAGCGCTGAGGGCTAGACCCGCGCGAGCACCTCGCCGTGCAGCGTCGCGTACCAGCCGTCGGGCTCCGCGCCCCACGCCTCCCACGCGTCCCGGAGCGACTCGAGCGCGACGTCGTCGGCCAGGCCGTACTCGCGCGCCTGCCGAGCGAAGTCGGACTCGACGACCCGCTCGGCCCAGAGGGACGACCACCAGAGCCGGTCCTCGGGCGTGGCGAAGCACCAGACGCCGGCGCTCGGCGTCACCTGGTCGGGCGTGAAGCCCGCCTGCAGGGTCCAGGACAGGAGGCGCCGGCCGGCGTCGGCCTGCGCCCGGTTGGCGGTGGTGACCTCGTGGTAGAGGTGGCGCCACTCCTCCAGGCCGGGCGAGGACGGGTACCAGGTCATGGCGCCGTAGTCGCTCTCCCGCAGGGCGACGACGCCGCCGGGCCGCGTCACGCGCCGCATCTCGCGCAGGGCGGCCACGGGGTCGGTGAGGTGCTGGAGCACCTGGTGGGCGTGCACGACGTCGAACGAGGCGTCGGGGAACTCCAGGGCGTAGGCGTCGCCGACGGCGAACGTCACCTCGATCCCGGCGTCGGCAGCGTGGGCGCGCGCCGTGTCGAGCACCGCCTCCGACGCGTCGATCCCGATCACCTCGCCGGGCGCGACCCGGCGGGCGAGGTCCACCGTGATGGTGCCGGGCCCGCAGCCGACGTCGAGCAGGCGCTGGCCGGGCTGGAGCTGCGGGAGGAGGTGCGCCGCGGAGTTCTCGGCGGTGCGCCAGCTGTGCGACCGCAGCACGCTCGCGTGGTGGCCGTGGGTGTAGACGTCGGGAGCCATGCCGACCAGTCAGTCACCCGGCCCGTCGCGTATCAAGGCCCAAGACGAATCGTCTCACTTCTTGATCAGCACTGAGCGGGGTCAACGCCCCGGCACGCCGCGGTTCGCGAGCGCGTCCGCCCGCTCGTTCCCCGGGTCCCCCGCGTGGCCCTTCACCCACCGCCACGTCACCGTGTGCCGGGCCAGCTCCGCGTCCAGGGCACGCCACAGGTCGGCGTTCTTCACCGGCTGGCGCGTCGACGTCATCCAGCCGTTGCGCTTCCAGCCGCGCATCCACTCCGTGACGCCCTTCATGACGTACGTGGAGTCGACGTGCAGGACGACGTCGCAGGGCCGGTTGAGCGTCTTCAGCGCCTCGATGACCGCGGTGAGCTCCATGCGGTTGTTCGTGGTGGACGCCTCGCCGCCGAACAGGTCGCGCTCGTGCACCCCGAACCGCAGGAACGCCCCCCAGCCGCCCGGACCGGGGTTCCCCTTGCAGGCACCGTCGGTCCACATCTCCACGCTGGTCGGCACGCGGCGACCCTAGCCCACCCGCAGGACCTGCAAGGATCGAGGCGATGACCGCCGACGCCGCCCGCACCCTCGCCGACCGACTCCCCGCCGGCGACGACCCCGACGCGCTCTACGAGGCGTTCGTCGCGTGGGCCGCCGACCAGGGCCTCGAGCTCTATCCCGCGCAGCAGGAGGCGGTGCTCGAGCTCGTCACGGGCGCGCACGTGATCCTGTCGACGCCGACCGGGTCGGGCAAGTCGCTGGTGGCCGTCGCGGCGCACATGATCGCCATGGCCCAGGGACGGCGGAGCTACTACACGGCACCGATCAAGGCGCTGGTCAACGAGAAGTTCTTCGACCTGGTGCGCATCTTCGGCGCCGACAACGTCGGCATGATGACCGGCGACTCGGCCGTCAACCCGACCGCGCCGATCATCTGCTGCACGGCCGAGATCCTGGCGAACATCGCGCTCCGCACGGGCGGCGGCGTCGCCGACCAGCCGGGCCACCCCGACGACCCGGCCGTCCCCGGCGACGACGAGGTGGGCGTCGCCGTCCTCGACGAGTTCCACTTCTACGCCGACCCGCAGCGCGGCTGGGCCTGGCAGGTACCCCTGCTCGAGCTGCCCCGCACGCAGTTCCTGCTCATGTCCGCCACGCTCGGCGACGTCTCGTTCTTCACGACCGACCTGCGGCGGCGCACCGGCCGCGAGGTCGCGGAGGTCACCCACACCGATCGCCCGGTGCCGCTCACGTTCAGCTATGCCGTCGACCCGCTGCACGAGGTGATCGAGCGGCTCGTCGAGACCGGCAGGGCGCCGGTGTACCTCGTCCACTTCACGCAGCGCGACGCCGTCGAGCAGGCGCAGGCGCTGACGTCCGCCCACGTGGCCACGCGGCAGCAGCGCGAGGCGATCACCGCCGAGCTCGCGGGCTTCCGCTTCGCCACCGGCTTCGGGTCCACGCTGCGCCGGTTGCTGCAGCACGGCGTCGGCGTCCACCACGCCGGCATGCTGCCCCGCTACCGGCGCCTGGTCGAGCGCCTGACCCAGCGCGGCCTGCTCACGGTGGTCTGCGGGACGGACACGCTGGGCGTCGGCATCAACGTGCCGATCCGCACGGTGGTCCTGACCTCCCTGGTCAAGTACGACGGCACCCGCAGCCGCCACCTCACGGCCCGGGAGTTCCACCAGATCGCCGGCCGTGCGGGGCGCGCCGGCTACGACACGGTCGGGGACGTCGTCGTGATGGCGCCCGAGCACGTCATCGAGAACCGGCGGGCGCTGGCCAAGGCGGGCGACGACCCGAAGAAGGTCCGCAAGATCGTCCGCAAGTCCGCCCCGCAGGGCCAGGTGAACTGGACGGAGAGCACGTTCGAGCGGCTGCGCGACGCGCCGCCCGAGCCCCTGACGTCGCAGTTCCTCGTCACCCACGCGATGGTCCTGAACGTCCTCGCCCGTCCGGGCGACCCGGTGGCGGCGATGACCCGGCTGCTCACCGACAACCACGAACCGCCCGGGGCGCGCGGACGGCACGTCCGCCAGGCCGTCCGGATCTACCGCTCCCTGCGTGAGAGCGGCGTGATCGAGCGCGTGCGCCGCGCCGACGGCCGGTGGACGGTGCGCCTCGCCGTCGAGCTGCCCGCCGACTTCGCGCTCAACCAGCCGCTGTCGCCGTTCGCCTACGCCGCCCTGGAGGCGCTCGACCCGGGCCCCGAGTACGCGCTCGACGTCGTCTCCGTCATCGAGTCGACGCTCGACGACCCGCGCCAGGTGCTCGTCGCGCAGGAGAAGCGCGCGCGGGGCGACGCGGTCGCGGCCATGAAGGCCGAGGGCTACGAGTACGAGGAGCGCATGGCCCTCCTCGAGGACGTGACGTACCCCAAGCCGCTGGCGGAGTTCCTCGAGGGCGCGTTCACCGTGTACCGGCGGACCAACCCGTGGGTGTCGGATCACGTCCCGTCCCCCAAGTCCGTGGTCCGGGACATGGTCGAGCGCGCGGCCACCTTCGCCGAGTACGTCTCCCAGTACGGGCTGGAGCGGACCGAGGGCGTGCTGCTGCGCTACCTCGCCGACGCCGACCGGGCCCTGCGCCAGACCGTCCCGCCGGAGCGGCGCGACGAGGCGCTGGAGGAGCTCGTCGAGTGGCTGGACGCCGTCGTGCGTGGGGTCGACTCGAGCCTGCTGGACGAGTGGGAGCGGCTCGGCGCGGGCGGGGACGGGGCTCCAGGTGCCGAGACCGCGCCCGACGACGCCGGGCGGCCGCCCGGGGCGCTCACGGCCAGCCCTCGCGCGCTGCGGGTGCTCGTCCGGAACGCCGCCTTCCGCCGGGTGCTCCTGGCCGCGCGGGAGGACTGGAGCGGTCTGGCCGCCCTGGGCGACGCCGACACCAACGGGGTGGCCTGGACCGCGGACCGCTGGCACGCCGCCCTGGATCCCTACTTCGACGAGCACGACGACATGGGCACCGGCGCCGCCGCGCGCGGTCCGGCGCTCCTCATCGTGACCGAGGGCGCCCCGACGCGCCGTCACTGGACCGTGCGCCAGCTGCTCGACGACCCAGCGGGCGACCACGACTGGCACCTCGACCTCGTGGTGGACCTCGACGCGTCGGACGCGGCCGGCGAGCTCGTCCTCACCGTCACGGACGCCGGGCGTCTCTAGGACGGCCCGCCCACCGGACCGGCCGCGCGGGCTCGTACCCTCTCCCCGTGGCCAGGAACGACAAGCACCAGCCGACCGGGACCCCGGCCCTCGTGGCCCTCACCCGCGCCGGCGTGGCGCACACCGTGCACACGTACGAGCACGACGCCGGGACCGACGTCGGGTATGGGATGGAGGCCGCGGTCGCGCTCGGGCTGCCGCCCGACCAGGTGTTCAAGACGCTCCTCGCGGAGGTCGACGGCCGCCTGACCGTGGCGGTCGTCCCGGTCACGACGACGCTGGACCTCAAGGCGCTCGCCGCGGCGACCGGCGGCAAGCGCGCCACGATGGCCCGGCCGGCCGACGCCGAGCGCGCCACGGGCTACGTCGTCGGCGGCATCTCGCCGCTCGGACAGAAGACGGCGCACCCGACGGTCGTCGACGAGACCGCCGAGCTGTACGACGTCGTCTACGTCTCCGGCGGGCGCCGGGGCATGGACGTCGGCCTCGCGCCGGCGGACCTGGTCGCCCTCACGGGCGCGACCGTCGCGGACATCGCGCGCGGCTGACCGGCGCCTCGCAGCCGCCGTCGCACCCGTCGGCCGTCACTCGCAGCCGTCAGGCCCTTCGCCGACGATCCAGGGCGCCGTGACGTCCGTGTGGTCGACGACGACGGTCGCCCGCCGCTCAGGACTGCACTCCATGAGGTAGAGCTTCTGCCCGTCGCGGTACCGCGTGAGCAGCCGGTCGTCGGAGGGGACGCCGTCGCGCGCCGCCATGCGCGTGAAGGCCACGGCCATGGGCGCACGGAGGAACACGGAGATGTCCCACAGGCCCGCCAGCTCGTCCCGGTGCAGGAAGACGCCGTCGACCAGCACCACGCCGGCCGGCCGCACCCAGACCATCTCCCCGCCCACGGCGCGGTCGGTGCGCGCGTCGAACACGGCGGTCGTGACGACGCCGCTCCCCCCGGGGCGCAGCGGGTCCACGACGCAGCGCCCGAACTCCGCGAGGTCGAAGGAGTCGCGGAAGTAGCCCTCGGCGGACATACGACCGCGGGCGTAGCGGTCGGTGCGCGGGCGGTGGAACCCGTCCATGCTGATCCGGACCACCTGGAGGTCGCGCCCCCGCAGCACCTCGGCCAGGTCGTCGGCGAACATCGTCTTGCCGACGCCGTCCACGCCGTCCACGCCCACGAGCCGCGGGCGGTCGGTGGGCAGCACCTCGACGCGGGCCGCCACGTCCGCGAGCACGGCCAGCCTGGGCTGCATCCGGCGATCATGACACACGCCACGTCGCCGGTGAGGCCGTTCCGGGGGCGACGTTTACCGGTCCAGCGCGACGATGGTCGGGCACGTCCCCACCGCGAACCGGCCGGTAGGGTCCGGTCCATGACGGTGCCCGCCGAGGACCAGCGCGCCGCGGTCGCAGCGCGCCTCGGGGC
>JAEWYD010000335.1 GCA_023462275.1 Actinomycetes bacterium | reverse complement strand
GCGCACGCTCGCGCTTGGCGGCGTCCCGGCTGGTCACGGCGACCTGCAGGCCGGCGGCGGCGCCGAGCCGGACGGCTGCGGTCGACACGCCTCCGCCGGCGCCCTGCACGAGGACGCGGTCGCCCGGCCGCAGCCCCGCGCTGACGAAGAGCATCCGGTACGCCGTCAGCCACGCCGTCGGCAGGCAGGCAGCCTCCTCGAACGAGAGCTCGGCGGGCTTGGGCACCAGGTTGTAGGTGGGCACGGCGACCTGCTCGGCCAGCGTGCCCGGGTACCTCTCGGAGAGGATCGAACGCGGCTCGTCGGGCCCGACGCCGTGGCCGGTCGCGCCGACCACCGCGTGCACGACGACGTCCCGCCCGTCGGCGTCGACGCCCGCCGCGTCGCAGCCGAGCACCATGGGGAGGCGGTCGGCGGGCAGCCCGACGCCGCGCAGCGACCACAGGTCGTGGTGGTTGAGGGCCGCGGCGCGCACGTCGACGACGGACCAGTGCGGCGGCGGCGTCGGCCGCGGCACCTGGCGCAGGTCGAGGGCGGCGAGGGGGTCGTCGGGGGCGGCGCGGACGGCGACGGCCGCGAGCATCGTGCTCATCGCCCCACGGTACGGCTACAGGAGCGGCAGCAGGCGGCCCAGGTCCGGCAGCGAGTCGCCCGGGTGGGCCGGCTGGATCGCGGCCTGGAGCGCGGCGGGCTCGAGCGGCGTCCGCCCGCAGGCCAGGCGCAGCCAGCCGACGGGGTCCACGACCTCGATGCGCCACCCGCCGCGCGCGACGAGCACGTCGAGGAGGGCGTCGGCGACCACGGCGACGGCGCCGGCCTCGAGCGGGCCGGGGTCGCCCTGGGCGAGGAGCCGCGTCGAGCGGACCAGGTCGTCGCCGTGCACGACGAGCTCGAGCAGGCGCGAGGTGACCATGGTGGACAGGAGCACTGGACCGCGCCGGGCGAGCACCACCGGGTCCGGCCCGAGCCCGCGGAGCTCGCCCAGGCGCGCGAAGGCCGCCTCGGCCATGCGCTCGACCGAGGGCAGCGGGTCGTGGGCGATCGTGGCCGCGAGCCGGGCGGTGTGGTCGCGGATCTCGGCCGCGCGGTCCGGGTAGGTCCCGACGTACTCGGCCAGCGTGCGCGGCACGTCCCCGACCGGGGCGGCCTGCGCCTCGGTGAGCGCGCCCAGGCTCCGGCCGAGGTGGGCGACCAGCTCGGCGACGGACCAGCCGCCGAGGACGGACGGCTCCGTGTCGGCCGCGAGGTCGAGCCGGTCCACCCAGTCCCGCAGCCGGAGCCACTGCGCGCGCAGCAGCCGTTCGAGCTCGTCGACCTCGGTCACGGAGTGCGCCATGGGGCGATCGTAGGTGGTGCCCGGACCGCCCGGCCGGGCCCGTGGTCAGGGTTCGCCGAGGAAGTCCGCGACGATCGCGCCGACCTGGTCGGACTCGACGAGGAACCCGTCGTGGCCGAAGTCGGAGCGCACGTAGTGCACGTAGTCGGCGGTCGGCAGGGCGGCCGCGATCTCCTCCGACTCGGCCGGCAGGTACAGCCGGTCCGTGTCCACGGCGACGACGAGCGCCCGCGCGCTGACGGCCGCCAGGGCCGCCTCCACGCCGCCCCGCCCGCGGCCGACGTCGTGGGCCAGGATCGACTGCGTGAGCGCGAGGTAGGTGTTCGCGTCGAAACGCCAGGCGAGCTTGCGCGCGTGGTGGTCGAGGTACGACTGGACGGCGTAGCGGCCGTCGCCGAACAGCGGGTCCTCGCCCGGCTGCGCGGCGCGCCCGAAGCGCCGGTCCAGCTCGATCGCGCTGCGGTACGTGGTGTGGGCGATCTGCCGGGCGATCCCGAGGCCGACGTGCGGGCCCTCGCCCGGGGCGGCGTCGTAGTAGTCGCCGCCCCGCCAGCCGGCGTCGGCGCGGATCGCGGCGAGCTGCGCGTGCGCCCAGGCGATCTGGTCGCCGCTGCTGGCGGCGGTGGTGGCGATGGGGGCGACGCCGCGGACGCGGCCGGGTGCCATGACGGCCCACTCCAGCACGCGCATCCCGCCCATGGAGGCGCCGATGACGAGCGCCCAGTCGCGGACGCCGAGCGCGTCCGCCAGCGCGATCTCCGCCGACACCTGGTCGCGGATCGTGACGAGCGGGAACCGGCCGCCCCACGGCCGGCCGTCGGGCGCGGGGCTCGCCGGACCCGTGGAGCCCTGGCAGCCGCCGAGCACGTTGGGCGCCACGACGAACCAGCGGTCGGTGTCGATGGGCCGCCCGGGGCCGACGAGGGAGTCCCACCAGCCGGCGGTCGGGTGGCCGGGCTCGGCCGGCCCGGTCACGTGCGAGTCGCCCGTGAGGGCGTGCTCGACGAGGACGGCGTTGCGCCCGTCCGGCGCGAGCGTGCCCCAGGTCTCGTACGCGATGCGCACGTCCGGCAGCACCTCGCCGGACTCCAGGGTCAGCTCGCCGAGGTCGAGGAAGCGGCGACGGCCCACCGGGTCGCCGGGGCGCCACGCGGCGCTGGCGGGCGGGACGTCGTCGCCGGCGGCCCATACGGGTGCCCAGCGCGCGCTGGCACCGGACGCCTCCCCCGGCGCGGCGGCGTCGTCGGTCTGCACGAGACGCAAACTAACGGCTCGCGACCCGTCGCCGGGGGAGGTGTCCAGGTTCATCAGGCCCCCTTGGCTGCCCGGAAGCCGGCGTCGAGGTCGGCCAGGATGTCGTCGACGTGCTCGAGCCCGACCGACAGGCGGACGAGGCCCGGCGTGATCCCGGAGAGCGCCTGCTCCTCCGGGGTCAGCTGACTGTGGGTGGTGGACGCCGGGTGGATGACGAGCGACCGGACGTCGCCGATGTTGGCGACGTTCGAGTGCAGCTCGAGCGCGTCGACGAACGCCTTGCCGGCCGCGGCACCCCCGGCGACCTCGAAGGAGACGATCGCGCCCGCGCCGCGCGGGGCGTACTTGCGCGCGTTGGCGTGCCACGGGCTGCTCGGCAGGCCGGCGTAGTGGACGGTGAGGACGTCGTCGCGCGCCTCGAGCCACTGCGCGACGGCCGCGGCGTTGGCCACGTGCCGCTCCACCCGGAGCGAGAGCGTCTCGAGGCCCTGCGCGATGAGGAACGCGTTGAACGGCGAGATGGCGGCCCCGAGGTCGCGGAGCAGCTGGACGCGCGCCTTGAGGATGAACGACAGGTTCGCACCGAAGGCGCTGCCGACGCCGAGGTCCCGCGCGTAGACGAGCCCGTTGTAGCTGGGGTCGGGGGTGTTGTAGTTCGGGAAGCGCTCGGGGTGCTGGGCGTAGTCGAAGGTGCCGCCGTCGACGATCACGCCGCCGATCGCCGAGCCGTGCCCGCCCAGGTACTTGGTGGCCGAGTGCACGACGACGTCCGCACCCCACTCCAGCGGGCGCACCAGGTACGGCGTCGCGACGGTGTTGTCCACGACCAGCGGGACGCCGACCTCGTGCGCGACGGCCGCGACCGCCTCGATGTCGAGGATGTCGGCCTGCGGGTTCGGGATGGTCTCGCCGTAGAACAGCTTGGTGTTCGGGCGGACGGCGTCGCGCCAGGCCTGCGGGTCGTGCGGGTCGGTGACGAACGTCGTCTCGATGCCGAGCCGGGGCAACGTGTAGTGCAGCAGGTTGTAGGTGCCGCCGTAGAGGCTCGGGCTCGCGACGACGTGGTCGCCGGCCTCGGCGATGTTGAGGATCGCGAACGTCTCGGCCGCCTGCCCGGAGGCGAGGAGCAGGGCGCCGACGCCGCCCTCGAGGCTGGCGATGCGGTCCTCGACGACCTGCTGGGTCGGGTTGCCGATGCGGGTGTAGATGGGGCCGAGGTCGCCGAGGGCGAACCGGTTGGCCGCGGTGTCGGCGTCCGGGAAGACGAACGACGTCGTCTGGTAGATCGGGAGGGCGCGGGCGCCGGTGGTGGGGTCCGGGCTCTGGCCGGCGTGGATCTGGCGGGTCTCGAAGGACCAGGTGCTGCTCATGTCTGTCTCCTGACGGCGGGGCGAGGCGGGTACGGGTGTGGGCTCACCCGCCGTCAGCGCGCTGACCCGGGCAGCCCACGAGGGGACTGGGACGGGGGTGCACGCGGGGATCGGTGCCGCTGACGGTCTCAGGGAGCTCGGTGCCGACCCTGGGTCGACGGGGCTCTACCGGTCAGTGGGCACACCACCGAACGTGCGCGGGTCAGCGGCACATTCGGTGGAAGGTCATGCCGACGAGCGTAAGTGCGCCGTCCGACGGGAGAAATGGGCGTCTTGCCATGTGGGACTCGTGAGACGCGTCATGGATCGCCCTGCCGCAGTTCCCTGCGCTGCGGGCTCAGGTCGGGGCCGCCGCATGCCGATCACCCGTACGGCTGATGACGAAGTGACAGGTGTGACGGCAGTGACAGTAGTGAAGTACGGTGGGGCAGCCGAGGACAGGAGGTGTGCGGTGCCGCAGCGACGCCGTCGTGCTGGTGCGCGCGCCGTCCCCGCAGCGACCGTCGGACTGGCCGGCCTGGCTGCCCTGGCGCTCGCCGCCTCTCTCCTTCCCGCCGGGGCCGCGCTCGCCGACGACGTCAGCGACGACGACGTCGCGGCCGCCCACGCCGCCGTCGCCGACGCCGCCGCCGACGTCGCGCAGATCGAGGTGCGCCTGGCCGAGCAGGCTGCGGCCGTCGACGAGGCATGGACCGCCGTCGAGTCCGCGGCCGAGGACTACGCCGCCGCCACCGAGACCCGCGACGAGGCCGCCGCCGCCGCCACGGACGCCCGGGCGCGGGCCGACCGGGCGAACGAGGACATGGAGGCGGCGCGCGTCGAGCTCGGCCGCATCGCCCAGGAGGCGAACCGCTCCGGCGGCGGGCTCAGCAACGTCGCCGCCCTGCTGTCCGCCGACGGCTACGAGGACTACGTCGCGCGCAGCGGCGCCATCGACCAGCTGGGCAAGCGTGCCGACCGCGCCGTCCAGACCTTCGAGGCCGCCCAGCTCGTCTCCCGCACCCTGTCCCGCCAGGCCGAGGACGCCGCCGACCAGGCCGCCGAGGCCGCCGACGCCGCCGAGGCCGCCCTCGGCCAGGCGCAGCAGCTCCAGCACGCCGCCGAGCAGAAGGCCGCCGAGGTCGCCGCCGAGCGCGAGCAGCTCATCGCCCGGCTCGCCGTCCTGCGGCAGACCTCCGTCGAGGTCGAGCAGGCGCGCCAGGCCCAGATCGAGGCGGAC
>JAEWYD010000334.1 GCA_023462275.1 Actinomycetes bacterium | reverse complement strand
GGGGGGGGGGGGGGGGGGGGGGGGGGGGGGGGCCCCCCCCCGCGCCCGGAGTCCCGGTGCTACAGACCCACCTGGTGGGACTGGTACCGCGCGATCTTCGCGAACTCCTCGGCGTCGAGGCTCGCGCCGCCGACGAGCGCGCCGTCGACGTCCGGCTGCGCCATGATCGCCGCGATGTTGCCCGACTTCACGGAGCCGCCGTAGAGCACCCGGACGCCCGCCGCCAGCTCGGGCGTGTAGAGCTCGCCCAGCCGCGTGCGGATCGCCGCGCAGACCTCCTGCGCGTCGTCGGGGGTCGCGACCTCGCCGGTGCCGATGGCCCACACGGGCTCGTACGCGATGACGACCTGGGCCGCCTGCTCCGCGGTGATGCCCTCGAGGGAGCCGTCCAGCTGCTCCAGCGTGTACGGCACGTGCCGGCCCTCCTTGCGGATGTCCAGCCCCTCCCCGACGCAGATGATCGGGACGATGCCCTGGCCGAAGGCGGAGCGCGCCTTCGCGGCCACGACAGCGTCCGTCTCGCCGTGGTACTGACGCCGCTCGGAGTGGCCGACGACCGCGTAGCGGCAGCCGAGCTTCGCGAGCATCACCGGGCTGATCTCGCCGGTGTACGCGCCGTCGGTGTGGGCGGAGACGTCCTGCGCGCCGTAGGCGAGCTCCAGCTTGTCGGCGTCCACGAGGGTCTGGACCGAGCGGATGTCGGTGAAGGGCACCATCACGGCGACCTCGACGGCCGCGTAGTCGTGCTTGGCGTCCTTCAGCGTCCAGGCGAGCTTCTGGACCAGGTGAGTCGCCTGGTGGTGGTCCAGGTTCATCTTCCAGTTGCCCGCCATGAGCGGGGTGCGTGCTGCAGCCACGGGGTCAGTCCTCCAGAACCGCGATGCCGGGGAGCGTCTTGCCCTCGAGGAGCTCGAGGCTCGCACCGCCACCGGTGGAGATGTGGCCGAAGCCGGCCTCGTCGAAGCCGAGCTTGCGCACGGCGGCCGCGGAGTCGCCACCGCCGACGATCGAGAAGCCCTCGGTGTCGACGAGCGCCTGGGCGACGGCCCGGGTGCCCTCGGCGAAGGCCGGGAACTCGAACACGCCCATCGGGCCGTTCCAGGCGATGGTCTTCGCGTCGAGGATGGCCGCGCGGAAGAGCTCGGCGGACTTCGGGCCGATGTCGAGGCCCATCTTCCCGGCGGGGATCGCGTCGGCAGCCACGACCTCGTGCGGCGCGTCGGCAGCGAACGCGTCGGCGGCGACGATGTCGACCGGCAGGACGATCTCGACGCCCTTCTCGGCCGCGGAGGCGAGGTAGCCCTTGACGGTCTCGACCTGGTCCTCCTCGAGGAGGGACGTGCCCACCTCGTGGCCCTGCGCCTTGAGGAAGGTGAAGACCATGCCGCCGCCGATGAGCAGCTTGTCGGCCTTCTCCATGAGGTTCGCGATGACGCCGAGCTTGTCGGAGACCTTGGACCCACCGAGCACGACGACGTACGGCCGCTCGGGGTCCTCGGTCGCCTTGCGCAGCGACTCGACCTCCATCTGGACGAGGTAGCCGGCTGCGTGCGGCAGCTTCAGGGCGACGTCGTAGACCGACGCCTGCTTGCGGTGCACGACGCCGAAGCCGTCGGACACGAAGGCGTCGGCGAACGCGACCAGCTCGTCGGCGAGCTCGCCGCGGACGGCGTCGTCCTTCGAGGTCTCGCGCGCGTCGAAGCGGATGTTCTCCAGGAGGGCGATCTGGCCGTCCTCGAGCGCCGCGACGGTGGCCTTGGCCGACTCGCCGACGACGTCCTCGGCCAGGGCGACCGGCTGGCCCAGCAGCTCACCCAGGCGGGCGGCGACCGGGGCGAGGGAGTACTTGGCGTCCGGCTCGCCCTTGGGGCGGCCGAGGTGCGCCGTGACGACGACCCGCGCGCCACCGTCGAGCAGGGCCTTCAGCGTGGGCAGGGCGGCCCGGATGCGGCCGTCGTCCGTGATGGTCGTGCCGTCGAGCGGCACGTTGAAGTCGGAGCGGACGAGCACGCGCTTGCCGCGCAGGTCGCCCAGGTCCTCGAGGGTCTTCATGCTTCCTCCCTGGAAGGCGGGTGGGTGCAGGTGCTGGCGCACCGGCGTCGAACGTGTCGCGGCGTCAGGCCGCGGAGGAGCCCTGACGCGACTGCGTCCGCGTGCCCGGGCCCGTGGGCCACGGCGCACGCGGACGCATGTCGCTCGCTCAGGAGGGGCTGGTCAGAGCCGCGCGCCCATGTAGACGGCGAGGTCGACGAGGCGGTTGGAGTAGCCCCACTCGTTGTCGTACCAGGAGACGATCTTCACCTGGTCGCCGATGACCTTGGTCAGGCCGGCGTCGAAGATCGACGAGGCCGGGTGGGTCACGATGTCGCTGGAGACGATCGGGTCCTCGGTGTAGGCGAGGATGCCCTTGAGCTCGCCCTCGGCGGCTGCCTTGACCGCGGCGTTGACCTCCTCGACCGTGACCTCGCGGGACGCGGTGAAGGTGAGGTCGGTCGCCGAGCCCGTGGGGACCGGGACGCGGAGGGCGTAGCCGTCGAGCTTGCCCTTCAGGCCCGGGAGCACCAGGGCGACGGCCTTGGCGGCACCCGTGGAGGTCGGGACGATGTTGATGGCGGCCGAGCGGGCGCGACGCAGGTCCTTGTGCGGGGCGTCGAGCAGGTTCTGGTCCTGCGTGTAGGCGTGGACCGTGGTCATGAGGCCGCGGACGATGCCGAAGGACTCGTCCAGGACCTTGGCGACCGGCGCGAGGCAGTTCGTCGTGCAGGACGCGTTCGAGACGATGTTGTGCTTCGCCGGGTCGTACTCGGTGTGGTTCACGCCCATGACGAAGGTGGCGTCGATCTCGGTGCCCGGCACGGACAGGATGACCTTCTTGGCGCCGGCGTCGATGTGCGGCTGGCTCTTCGGGCCGGTGCGGAAGACGCCGGTGCACTCGAGGACGATGTCCACGCCGAGCTCGCCCCAGGGCAGGTTCGCCGGGTCCTTCTCCGCGAACGCCTTGATCCGGGTGCCGCCGACGGTGATGGACTCGTCGTCGTAGCTGACCTCCGCCGGGAACTGGCCGAGGACCGAGTCGTACTTCAGCAGGTGCGCGAGCGTCTTGTTGTCGGTCAGGTCGTTGATGGCGACGACCTCGAGGTCAGCGCCGGTCTGCTGGATGACGCGGAAGACGTTCCGGCCGATACGGCCGAAGCCGTTGATTGCCACGCGGGTGGTCACAATGCCCTCCTCGGGCGCGCCGGTGTCGCCGGCACGCGTGATCTGATCACTAACGGATGCGTACGGCGATGTACGCGCGCCTGGCCGGACCGTGACTGCATCGATCCCCAGATGGCCTCAGCGTACACATGGGCGTCACACGACGCTGCGGGACGTTCGTCCAGCGAAACGTCCCAGGAACATGCCTCTGACCTGCGCTCAGACGTCCATCATGTCCGGTGTGAGGCTCGCCTCGGTGTCGGGGATCCCGAGCTCCTCGGCGCGCTTGTCGGCGGTCGCGAGCAGGCGGCGGATCCGGCCCGCGACGGCGTCCTTGGTCAACGGCGGGTCCGCCAGCTGGCCGAGCTCCTCGAGCGAGGCCTGCTTGTGCTCGAGCCGCAGCCGGCCCGCCTCGCGCAGGTGGTCGGGGACGTCGTCGCCCAGGATTTCGAAGGCCCGCTCGACGCGAGCCCCCGCGGCGACCGCGGCGCGCGCGGACCGGCGCAGGTTGGCGTCGTCGAAGTTGGCCAGGCGGTTCGCCGTCCCGCGCACCTCCCGCCGCATCCGCCGCTCCTCCCACACCATCACGGCGTCGTGGGCGCCGAGCCGCGTGAGCATCGCCCCGATGGCGTCCCCATCACGGATGACGACGCGGTCGACGCCGCGGACCTCGCGGGCCTTCGCCGGGATGCCGAGCCGGCGAGCGGCGCCGACGAGGGCCAGCGCCGCCTCGGGGCCGGGGCAGGTGACCTCCAACGCCGCCGACCGGCCGGGCTCCGTCAGGGAGCCGTGGGCCAGGAACGCACCGCGCCAGGCAGCCTCGGCCTCCCCCACCCCGGCGGAGACGACCTGCGACGGGAGTCCGCGGACCGGGCGGCCCCGGCCGTCGAGCAGGCCCGTCTGGCGGGCGAGCGACTCGCCGTCCTTCACGACCCGGACCACGTAGCGCGTCCCGCGCCGCAGCCCTCCCCCGCTGACGACGACGACGTCGCTCGTGTGCCCGTAGACCTGCGAGATGAACTGCCGCAGCCGGCGCGCCGCAGCGCCGGTGTCGAGCTCCGCCTCGATGACGATGCGTCCCGAGATGATGTGCAGGCCCCCCGCGAACCGGAGCATCGCCGACACCTCTGACTTGCGCCACGACGTGCGCTCAACGGGGAGGTTGGCGAGCTCGTCCTTGACCTGTGCCGTGAGCGCCATGGGGGTCATCCTGCCATCACCGCGGCGCGTCACCGACGTCCCCCAGGGTCCCCTCGAAGGCGTCCCGGTACGCCGCGGCCAGCCGGAGGGCGTCGTGCCGGAGGCTCCCGTCACCCACCCGCACCTGCCTGAGCAGCAACGTCGCACCCAGAGCGGCGACCTGCTCGTGCAGCGCGTCGACGTCGTCGACGGCGGACGGGTCGGCGATCACGACGTCCACCCGGAGGTCGGGGGCGTGCTCCCGCAGGGCGCACACGTGCTGGAACGTGGTCATGCCGGACCGGTGCCCCGGCTCCGCCACGAGGTTGAGCGTCACCGCCCGTCGGGCGCTCGTCCGCTGGATCGCCGCGGCGAGGTCCGGCACGAGCAGGTGCGGCATCACCGACGTGAACCACGAACCCGGTCCGAGGACGACCCAGTCCGCCTCCTCGACGGCCCTGACCGCCTCCTCGGGGGCGGGTGCGTCGTCCGGGACGAGGCGCACCCGACGCACCTCGCCGTGGGCGACCGCGACCGCGCTCTGGCCCCGCACGACGTGCGGCACCGGGTCGTCCGGAGCCAGGATGTCGGCCTCGATCTCGAGCGGCACCGAAGCCATCGGCAGCACCCTGCCTCGCGCGCCTAGCAGCCGCCCCACCCAGTCCAGGCCCTGCACGGGGTCCTCGAGGAGCTCCCAGAGGGCGACGATGAGCAGGTTCCCGACGGCGTGGTGGTCCATGGGACCCCCCGTCGTGAAGCGGTGCTGGAGCACGTCGCGCCACAGCCGACCCCACTCCGAGTCGTCGCAGAGCGCGGACAGGGCCATGCGCAGGTCCCCCGGCGGGAGCACCCCCATCTCCTCGCGCAGACGACCCGACGAGCCGCCGTCGTCCGCGACGGTGACGATGGCCGTCAGCTGGTCCGACATCAGACGCAGGGCGGACAACGAGGCGGCGAGACCGTGCCCGCCGCCGAGGGCCACGACGGCGGGCCCGTGCCCGCCCCCGCGTCCGGAGTTCGACATCGTCACTCCCGGCCCAGGTCCCGGTGCGTCACGGCGACGTGGTGGCCCTTCTGGCGCAGCGCCGCGCCGACGTTCTCGGCGAGGGCGACGGACCGGTGCTTGCCGCCCGTGCAGCCGACCGCGATCGTGACGTAGCGCTTGTCCTCGTGCGCGTACCCGGCGAGCACCGGCTCGAGCGCGTCCACGTAGCGCCGCACGAACTCGCGCGCGCCTGGCAGGCCCAGGACGTACTGGCGGACGGGCTCGTCGCGACCAGTCAGGTGCCGCAGCTCGCTGATCCAGTACGGGTTGGAGAGGAACCGGACGTCGACCACGTGGTCGGCGTCGAGCGGCAGCCCGTACTTGAAGCCGAACGAGACGATGTGCACGCGCAGAGCCTCGTCGTCGCCGCTGACCGCCAGCCGCACCTCGCGGGCGAGGTCGTGCACCGTCAGGTCGCTGGTGTCGATGACGACGTCGGCCCGCTCGCGGATCTCGCGCAGCAGGTTCCGCTCCTCCGCGATCCCGTCGAGGATGCGGCCCTGGCCCTGCAGGGGGTGCGGCCGCCGCACCGCCTCGAAGCGCTGCACGAGGACGGCGTCCGAGGCGTCGAGGAAGAGGATGCGGTGCGCGATGCCCGCCTCGTACAGCGAGTCGACGACGTTGACGAGGTCCGCGAAGAACTCCCGGCCGCGCACGTCCACGACGGCGGCGAGCCGGTGCACACCGCCCGGGCCGGTCGACATCATGCCCGCGAGCTGGGTGAGCAGCTGCCCGGGCAGGTTGTCGACGACGTACCAGTCGAGGTCCTCGAGCACCGCAGCGGCCTTCGTGCGGCCGGCGCCCGACATGCCCGTGATGACGAGCAGCTCGGGGAGGTCCTGGTTGCGGCCGCGTCCCGCGGCCTCGAGTGCCGGGATCCCCGTCGGCACCGTCGTGGGTGGCGGCTCCGGACGCCTGTCGTCGTCGGTCATGGCTCCAGCATGCCAGGGGCGACGTCGCCCGACGCAGCGGGCGCCGCCGGTTCACCCAGGGCTGCACGGACCGCCTGGGCGGTCCGCGTGCCCATGCCCTTCACCGCCGCGATCTCCTCCACCGTGGCGGCGCGCATGCGCGTCACGGACCCGAAGTGCTGCAGGAGCGCAGCCCGGCGCGCGGGGCCGAGGCCGGGCACGTCGTCCAGCACGGACACCGTCATGCCCTTGCTACGCCGGTTGCGGTGGTGGCGGATCGCGAACCGGTGCGCCTCGTCCCGCACCCGCTGCATGAGGTACAGGCCCTGGCTCCCGCGCTGGAGGATCACCGGGTAGTCCTCCCCCGGGAGCCACACCTCCTCGAGGCGCTTCGCAAGACCGCAGAGCGCGACGTCCACGACGCCCAGCTCCGCCAGCGCCCGGGCGGCGGCCGCCACCTGCGGGGGCCCGCCGTCGACGACCACGAGGTTCGGCGGGTAGGCGAAGCGACCGCCCGGCGCCTCCGCAGCATCGTCCTCGGCCGGCACCTCACCGGACCCCGGCACCGGCGCGGCCCGGTCCGCCAGGTAGCGCCGGAAGCGCCGCGTGAGCACCTCGTGGATGGCCTCGGTGTCGTCGCGGGCGCCCTCGCCGCTGTCGCCTCGGACGACGAAGTGGCGGTACTCCGACTTGCGGGCCAGGCCGTCCTCGAAGACGACCATCGAGCCCACCTGGTAGGTGCCCTGCGTGGTCGAGATGTCGTAGCACTCGATGCGCAGCGGCGCCTCGGGCAGGGCCAACGCCTCCTGGATCTCCCGCAGCGCCTGACTCCGCGTCGTCAGGTCCCCCGCCCGCCTGGTCCGGTGCAGGACCAGCGCCTGCTCGGCGTTGCGGCGCACCGTCTCC
The DNA here is from genome assembly GCA_023462275.1 of Actinomycetes bacterium. Classification (GTDB taxonomy): domain Bacteria; phylum Actinomycetota; class Actinomycetes; order Actinomycetales; family Cellulomonadaceae; genus Actinotalea. The sequence goes on along the minus strand of JAEWYD010000334.1, from coordinate 4,944 downwards.
GCGAGGTCGCGCTTGTCCCCCCGCTGCGGCACGCGCACGTGCACGCGCGCACCGCGCAGCCCACTGAGCCAGTCGGTGACCTCCGGCAGATCGGGTGGCAGCACAGGCACCAGCACCTCGCGCGGCACGGCGCTCAGCTCGGGCGCCGGCCGCTCCGGGCGCCGGGCGCCGCCGGACTCGAGCGGCGCGCGCTCCCAGCCGTCGCCGTAGACCTGCTGGAGCAGATGCTCGACCAGGTCGGCGTCGGAGACGTCCTCCACCTTCTCGACGATCCAGCCCCGCTGGCCGCGGATCCGACCGCCGCGGACGTGGAAGACCTGGACGGCGGCCTCGAGGTCGTCCCCGACGAGGGCGAAGACGTCGACGTCCGTCCCGTCGGCCAGGACGACGGTGTTCTTCTCGGTGGCACGCTCGAGCGCCTGGATGTCGTCGCGCAGGCGCGCCGCCTGCTCGTACTCGAGGTTCTGCGCGGCGACGCGCATCTGCTGCTCGAGCCGCCTGACGAAGCGGCCGGTCTGCCCGGCCATGAAGTCGCAGAAGTCCTCGGCGATGCCGCGGTGCTCCTCAGGCGACACGCGGCCGACGCACGGGGCCGAGCACTTGTCGATGTAGCCGAGCAGGCACGGCCGACCCGTCTGCGCCGCCCGCTTGAACACGCCCGCCGAGCAGGTCCGGACGGGGAAGACCCGCAGCAGCAGGTCCACCGTCTCGCGGATGGCCCAGGCGTGCGCGTACGGCCCGAAGTACCGGGTGCCCGGCCGCTTCGCCCCGCGCATCACCTGGACCCGGGGGAACTCCTCCCCCAGCGTCACCGCCAGGTACGGGTACGACTTGTCGTCGCGGTACTTCACGTTGAACCGCGGGTCGTACTCCTTGATCCACGAGTACTCGAGTGCGAGCGCCTCGACCTCGGTCCCGACGACCGTCCACTCCACGGAGGCCGCGGTCGTGACCATCTGCTGCGTGCGGGGGTGGAGCGCGCTGAGGTCCTGGAAGTAGTTCGACAGCCGCGACCGCAGGCTCTTCGCCTTGCCGACGTAGATGACGCGGCCGTGCTCGTCGCGGAACCGGTACACGCCCGGCTCGTCCGGGATCTGGCCCGGAGCCGGGCGATAGGTCGAGGGGTCGGCCACGGGACGAGCCTAGTTCGCACCGCCGACAGGCTCCCGCCCGCGGGTTACCGTGGGCCATGGCCACCGCGCACACCTACGAGGCCGACGTCGTCTGGACCGGTGACCTCGGCGTCGGCACCGCGAGCTACACGTCCTACAGCCGCGACCACGACGTGCGGCTGCCCGGCCGCCCCGTCCTGCCAGGGTCGGCCGATCCCGCGTTCCGCGGCGACCCGACGCGCTACTCGCCGGAGGAGCTGCTGCTCGCCGCGCTGAGCCAGTGCCACCTGCTCTGGTTCCTCCACCTCGCGGCCTCCGCCGGCGTCGTCGTGCTCGAGTACGCCGACCACGCCACGGGCACGATGACGGTCGCGCCCGAGGGCCACGGGGAGTTCACCGAGGTGGTCCTGCACCCGGCCGTCACGGTGGCGAGCCCGGGCCCGAGCACGGGCGCCGACACCGGTGCCGTGACGGACGCCGACGTCGCCGCGCTGCACGAGCGGGCGCACCACTTCTGCTTCATCGCCCGCTCGGTGCGCTTCCCGGTGCGGCACGAGCCCGCCGGGCTCCGCCTCGTCGACATCAGACGCTGACGCGCACCTGCGGCACCCGTCAGGCGCTGACCCGCACCGACTCGTCCCGCCCGACGCCGAGGATCTCCGCCAGGAACTGCCCGGTGTAGCTCCCCGGCGCGGTCGCGACCACCTCGGGCGTGCCCTCGGCCACCACCAAGCCGCCGCCGGACCCACCCTCGGGGCCGAGGTCGATCACCCAGTCCGCGCACTTGATCACGTCGAGGTTGTGCTCGATGACGATCACGGTGTTGCCCTTGTCGGCGAGCGACTGGAGGACGCCGAGGAGGCGGCTGACGTCCTCGAAGTGGAGCCCGGTCGTGGGCTCGTCGAGCACGTAGACGGTCCGACCCGTCGAGCGCTTCTGGAGCTCGCTCGCCAGCTTGACGCGCTGAGCCTCACCGCCGGACAGGGTCGGGGCGGGCTGGCCGAGCCGCACGTAGCCGAGACCGACGTCGACGAGCGTCTTCAGGTGGCGTGCGATCGCCGGCACCGCGGCGAAGAACTCGGCGGCCTCCTCGATCGGCATGTCCAGCACGTCGGCGACCGTCTTGCCCTTGAAGTGCACCTCGAGCGTCTCGCGGTTGTACCGGGCACCGTGGCAGACCTCGCACGGCACGTACACGTCCGGCAGGAAGTTCATCTCGATCTTGATGGTGCCGTCACCGGAGCAGGCGTCGCACCGGCCGCCCTTGACGTTGAACGAGAACCTGCCCGGGGCGTAGCCGCGGACCTTCGCCTCCGTCGTCTCCGCGAACAGCCGGCGCATGTGGTCCCACACGCCGGTGTACGTGGCGGGGTTCGATCGCGGCGTACGACCGATCGGGCCCTGGTCCACGTGCACGACCTTGTCCAGGTGCTCGAGGCCGGTCACGCGCGTGTGCCGGCCCGGCGCCTGGCGCGCACCGTTCAGCTCGTTGGCCAGCACCTGGTAGAGGATCCCGTTGACCAGCGAGGACTTCCCCGAGCCCGACACCCCCGTCACGGCGACGAGGCAGCCGAGGGGGAAGGACACGTCGACCCCGCGCAGGTTGTGCTCACGGGCCCCGACGACCGTGAGCATGCGCTCCGGGTCCACGGGCCGGCGGACTGTCGGCGTCGCGATCTCGCGGCGCCCCGAGAGGTACGCGCCGGTGACCGAGTCGGCCGACCGGAGCAGGCCGGCGAGGTCCCCCGAGTGCACCACGCGACCGCCGTGCTCGCCTGCGCCCGGACCGATGTCGACGATCCAGTCGGCCGTCCGGATCGTGTCCTCGTCGTGCTCGACGACGATCAGCGTGTTGCCGAGGTCCCGCAGGCGCGTCAGCGTCTCGATGAGCCGCCTGTTGTCGCGCTGGTGGAGCCCGATGCTCGGCTCGTCCAGCACGTAGAGAACGCCGACGAGGCCGGAGCCGATCTGTGTGGCGAGCCGGATGCGCTGGGCCTCGCCGCCCGACAGCGTGCCGGCGGCGCGCTCCAGGGACAGGTAGTCCAGCCCGACGTCGAGCAGGAAGCCCAGGCGGGCGAGGATCTCCTTGAGGACCTGGGCGGCGATGACCCGCTCGCGCTCCCCCAGCTCCAGCCCGCTCAGGAACGCACGGGCCTCACGGAGCGAGAGGGCGCACACCTCGGCGATCGACAGGCCGCCGACCTTCACGGCAAGCACCTCGGGCTTGAGCCGGGCACCCTGGCACGCGGGGCACGGCACCTCGCGCATGTACGACTCGTACCGCTCCTTGGACCAGTCGGACTCGGTCTCGGCGTGCCGCCGCTCGATGAACGAGATCACGCCCTCGAACCCGGTGGAGTACTGCCGGTCCCGCCCCCACCGGTTGCGGTACTTGACGTGCACCTTGTGGTTGCGGCCGTAGAGGATCGACTCCTTGGCGCGCTCGGGAAGGGCGCGCCACGGGACGGTCATGGAGAAGCCCATCTCGTCCGCGAGAGCGGACAGGACGCGCTCGAAGTACTCGGACGAGGTCTGGGCCCACGGCGCGATCGCACCCCCGGCCAGGGTCGCCTCCTCGTCAGGGACGACGAGGTCGGGGTCCACCTCGAGCCGGCTACCGATGCCCGTGCACTCCGGGCACGCGCCGTAGGGCGCGTTGAAGGAGAACGTGCGCGGCTCGATGTCGTCCAGCGTCAGCTCGTGGTCGTTCGGGCAGGCCCGGTGCTCGGAGAACCGCCGCTCACGTGCCGGGTCGGCCGCGTCGGCGTCGACCAGCTCGACCAGCAGCCGCCCGCCGGCCAGACCCAAAGCCGTCTCGACCGAGTCCGTCAGGCGGCGCTGGACGCCGTCCCGCGCGACGAGGCGGTCCACGACCACCTCGATCGTGTGCTTGAGCTTCTTCTCCAGCGTGGGCGCCTCGGCGAGCTGGAGGACCTCCCCGTCGACCCGCACGCGGGCAAAGCCCTTCGTCTGCAGCTCGCGGAACAGGTCCGCGTACTCGCCCTTGCGCCCGCGGACGACGGGTGCGAGCAACTGGTAGCGCGTGCCCTCCGGCAGCTCGAGGAGGCGGTCGACGATCTGCTGCGGTGTCTGGCGGCTCACCGGCTCACCGCAGACCGGGCAGTGCTGGGCGCCCGCGCGCGCGAAGAGCAGCCGGAGGTAGTCGTACACCTCCGTGATGGTGCCCACCGTCGACCGCGGGTTGCGGTTCGTGGACTTCTGGTCGATGGACACCGCGGGCGAGAGGCCCTCGATGAAGTCGACGTCCGGCTTGTCCATCTGACCGAGGAACTGACGCGCGTAGGCGGAGAGCGACTCGACGTAGCGACGCTGCCCCTCGGCGAAGATGGTGTCGAACGCTAGCGACGACTTGCCGGACCCGGACAGACCCGTGAAGACGACGAGGCTGTCACGCGGGATGTCGAGGTCGACGTTCCGCAGGTTGTGCTCCCGCGCCCCGCGGATCCGCAGTCGGTCGTCCACCCCGACATGGTAGGCATCCACGCTTGCATCATACACGTGTTCGAACCCCATCCGTCCTCGTCCACGGGCGGGCGCGCCCGTCGCGCACCCCTCCGCATGATGCCGCCGACCACTGACACGTCAGCCGCCGCGGCCCTTGCCGGGCCCGCCGCCCTTGTCTCCGGGGTGCTTGTCGCCGGGGCCCTTGTCCTTCTCGCGAGGCGGGTCCGGCGGAGGCGCGGGGGCCGGCCCGGCGCCGCTGTCCGCCGGGGTCGCCTCGGGCGTGCCCGGCTCGACGGTCGCCCCGGCCGACGCCTCCTGCTCCGACGCCGCCAGAGCCGCCGCCTCGACCTCAGCCTGCGTCCGGGAC
>JAEWYD010000333.1 GCA_023462275.1 Actinomycetes bacterium | reverse complement strand
GGTCGTGGCGGCCGGCGAGGGCGGCACGGCCCACGTCGCGGCACCGGCCGGACCGCTCGTCCTGCGGGCGGACGCCGTGGCGGAGGCGCCCGCCTGGGTGGCCGCGTCGCTGCACGTCTGGACGTCGACGGGCGACCTGCGCAGCCTCGTCACCGTGGCCTGCCAGGCGCCCGCGGCCCAGTCGTGGCTGGTCGGTGGCGCGACGACGCTGGGCTCGAGCGCACGCCTCGTGCTGCAGAACCCGGGCCTGACGCCGGCGTCCGTCGTCGTGCGGATGTGGGGCCCCACGGGGCCCGTGGAGCTCGCCGGGGCACCGGAGTACCTGGTGCCGCCCGGCAGCGAGCGCGTCGTCCTGCTCGAGGGCGTCGCCGCCGAGCAGGGCCGGGTCGTCGTACAGACGTCGGCCTCGGGCGGCCTGGTCACGGCCTACCTCCAGGACAGCCGGGTCGCCGGCCTGACCGCCATGGGCGTGGACGACGTCGTGGCGGGCGCGGCCCCGGCGACCCGCCAGGTGGTCCCGGGCGTCTCCGTGGCGCCGCCCGGGGCGGACCCGGCGAGCCCGCGCCCCACCGGGACCGTCCTGCGGCTGCTCACCCCCGGCGAGGCGGCCGCGCACGTCCACGTCACGCTGCTCGGCCCCGACGGCTCCGCCGAGCTACCCGGGGGCGAGCTCACCCTCGGGCCGGGTGCGGTGCTCGACGTGCCCCTCGACGACCTCGCGCCCGGGGACTACACCGCCCTCGTCACCTCCGACGAGCCCGTCGTGGCCGGGGCGATGGTGGTCCGGCGCATCGCGGGGGGCGAGGCCCAGGACCGCTCGTGGATCCCCGCGGCGGTGGGCGGTGGCGGCCCGGCCGCGCTGCCCGAGGGCGTGAGCGGTCGCCTCGTCCTCGCCGTCGCGCCCGACGGTGTGCACCGGGGCCGGTCCACGGTCGTCGTGGAGGGTGCGGACGGCACGCGGACCGAGCGCGTCGTGGCCGAGGGTGCCAGCGTCTCGCTCTCGCTCGACACGGTCACCCACGGGCCGGGCCTCACGGTCCGGACCGACGACCCGCGGGTGGTCTGGGCGGTCGTGCTCGAGGGCGACGGGATCGTCTCCGCCCTGGTGCCGGTGCCGCCGCGGGCCGCCCAGCCGCAGGTCGTCGTCGACGTGCGCTGACGCCGGCCGCCGCGGTCCTCGCGGCAGTCCAGCTCTCGCGGCAGTCCAGCTCTCGCGCCCGTTCAGTCCTCGCGAGCCGCCCGGCGGAGCTCCAGCGTCTGCCGGACGGCGAGCCCGGCCCGCAGGGCGAGGCGGACGGGCAGCTGGTACCAGCGGCCGTAGCGCCCGCTGAGGTAGCGCACGGCGCTGGCGTGGTGGGCGCGGATCATCGGTGCGGGCCGCGCGCGCCAGGACGTCCCGCCGACGTGGGTGACGAGCGCTGCGGGGACGTGGAGGTTCGTCCAGCCGGCGCGGCCCAGCCGGTCGCCGAGGTCCGTGTCCTCGAAGAACATGAAGTAGCGTTCGTCGAACCCGCCGACCTGCTCGAACGCCTCGCGTCGCAGCAGGAGGCAGGCCCCCGACAGCCACCCGGCCGCGCGCTCGTCGTCGCCGGCGTCCTCGCGCCGGTACGCCCGGGTCCACGGGTTGCCGGGCCACAGGCGGGCCAGCACGGCGTGCCCGACGCCGGTGGCCAGGGAGGGCAGCGCGCGCGCCGACGGGTAGACGGTGCCGTCCGTGCTGAGCAGGCGCGGCCCGAGCGCGCCGGCCCCGGAGCGCTCGCCGGCCGCCAGAAGCAGGTCCAGCGAGCCGGCGTGCCACACGACGTCGGGGTTGGCCACGACGAGCCACGGCTGCGTGGCGCCCCGCGCGCCGAGGTTGGCGGCCGCGCCGTACCCGAGGTTGCGTCCCGGCACCAGCAGCGTGGCGCCGTGCCGCTCGGCGACCTCGGCCGTGACCGAGTGGTCGGCGCCGTTGTCGACGAGCACCAGCTCGACGTCGGCAGTGGTCGCCGCCGCCAGCGAGGTCGCGAACTCCGCGAGCTCCGCCCCCGGGTGGTACGTCACGCAGACGACGCGGACGGCCGGGGGACGGGTCATGTCCGCCCACCCTAGCCGTCGGCCGCGGCCGACGGCGTCACGCCCGGTAACGCGGGTCGACCTCCTCCGGGCGCCGTCCGAGCAGGTGGGCGACCTGCTCCACGACGACGTCGCGCACCAGGTCGGCGAGGTCGGCCTCGTCGATGGCCCGGGTCTCCACGGGCCGGCGGTACACGACGATGCGGGCGGGCATCCCGGCGTCGGCGGGGAAGTAGCGCCCCAGTGGCACGCCGCCGTACTCCCAGGGCGCCGGCGACGACGGCGGTACCTCCTCGACGGCGAACTCCGTGCCGTCCATCTGTCGGGCCCAGGCGCGCTCGAGCGCCTCGACGGCGTCGAGCACGAGGTCGTCGAAGCGCTCCGCGCGCGTCCGGTAGCCGGGCAGCGTGGGCGGCAGGACCGGGCCGCGCAGCCCGCGGCCGCGCCGGTCCCGGCGGCGGGCCGGGACGGGGTCGGCGGCGGGTCGGTGCCTCATGTCGGCCACTGTACGACCGCGCGGCCGGCGGCTCCCGGACGGCGTGCGGGGGCCCCTGGCGGGTCGCGCCGCGGCGTGTGGGTGGACGCGACGTCGGTCGGGCCGGGTAGCCTCCCGGTGTGAGGTCCGGTCGGCAGTGTTCCCGTAGTGCGTGCGGGCGTCCCGCGGTGGCGACCCTGACGTACGTGTACGCCGACTCCACGGCGGTGCTCGGGCCGCTGGCCCAGCTCGCGGAGCCGCACTCCTACGACCTGTGCAGCGAGCACGCCGGGCGCCTCACGGCGCCGCGTGGCTGGGAGGTCGTGCGGCTCATGCCGGAGTTCGTGCCGAGCGGTCCCAGCCCGGACGACCTGGTGGCTCTCGCGGAGGCGGTGCGCGAGGCCGGTCGCCCCCGCCCCGTGGCACCCGAGCCGCCGGAGCCCACGGACGGCGTCCGGCGCGGTCACCTCCGCGTGCTCCCGGGCGAGACGCCGTGAGCGCGGCGCAGCCGCGCACACCCCAGTCCTGCGGCCGCTGCGGCAGCGAGGAGCTGACCCGCCTGGAGATGACGCTCCGCGACGGCACCGAGGTGACCTTCGTGAACTGCCACGCGTGCGAGTCACGGGAGTGGCTGCACCAGACGGCCGACGGCGCCTGGGAGACCCTGCCCATCGAGACCGTGCTGCAGCGCTCGGCCAAGCCGCAGTAGGCCCCGGGACGGGGTGCGCCCCGCCGTTCACTAGGCTGCGCGCATGACCGACGCTCGGGTTCTCGACGACCTCATCAAGGCCTACGACGTGCGGGGGGTCGTCCCGGACCCGTTCTCGCCGGAGGTCGCGCGCGCCATCGGCACCGCCTTCGCCGAGGTGGTGGCCCGCCCCGCCGCACCGGCCGGCTCGCGGGCGACCGTCGTCGTCGGCCGGGACATGCGTGACTCCGGCCCCGAGCTGGTGGCCGCCTTCGCCGAGGGCCTGACGGCGCGCGGTGTCGACGTCGTCCTCATCGGCCTGTGCTCCACGGACGGGCTCTACCACGCGTCGGGCGCCCTCGACGTCCCGGGCGCCATGTTCACGGCGAGCCACAACCCCGCCGTCTACAACGGCATCAAGATGTGCCACGCCGGCGCGCGGCCGGTGGGCCAGGAGACCGGCCTCGCCGAGATCCGGCGCCTCGCGGGGGAGTACCTGGAGTCGGGCCTGCCGGCGCCGGTGGCGGACGCGGGCGGCGTCAGCGAGCGCGAGATGCTCGGCGAGTACGCGTGGTTCCTCCGCTCGCTCGTCGACCTGTCGGGCGCCCGGCCCCTCCGGGTCGCCGTCGACGCCGGCAACGGGATGGCCGGCCTCACGGTGCCCGCCGTGCTCGGCGACGCGGCCGGGCTGCCCGCGCTGCCGCTCGACATCGTGCCGATGTACTTCGAGCTCGACGGGTCCTTCCCCAACCACGAGGCGAACCCGCTGGAGCCGAAGAACCTGCTCGACCTCCAGGCGTCGGTCGTGGCGCAGGGCGCCGACATCGGCCTCGCCTTCGACGGCGACGCGGACCGGTGCTTCGTCGTCGACGAGCGCGGGGTGCCCGTCAGTCCCTCCGCCATCACCGCCCTCGTGGGCCTGCGGGAGGTCGCCCGCGAGCGGGCCGCCGGGCGGACCCCGACGGTCATCCACAACCTGATCACGTCGCGTGCCGTGCCGGACCTGCTGCAGGCCGCCGGCGCGCGCACCGTCCGCACGCGCGTCGGCCACTCGTTCATCAAGCGCCAGATGGCGCAGAACGAGGCGATCTTCGGCGGCGAGCACAGCGCGCACTACTACTTCCGGGACTTCTTCTTCGCCGACACCGGCATGCTCGCCGCGATGCACGTGCTGGCGGCGCTCGCGGAGGCGCGGCGGCCCGACGGCACCCCGGTCCTCCTGTCCGACCTCGCCGACGCCTACCAGCCGTACTACGCCAGCGGCGAGATCAACTCCCGGGTGGCGGACGTGCCCGCGGCGCGGCAGCGTGTGGTGGACGCGTACGTCACCCGCGAGGAGGCCGGGCCCGTGGTGACCGACGAGCTCGACGGGCTCACGGTGAGCCACTGGGACGCGGCACCGCGCTGGTGGTTCAACCTGCGGGCGTCGAACACGGAGCCGCTCCTGCGGCTCAACGTCGAGTCCGAGGACGAGGACATCATGGAGAAGGTGCGCGACGACGTCCTGGGCCTGGTGCGGCAGGACGAGGAGGGGGCCCGATGACGCAGGACTGGCTGCGCGACGTCCTGCGCTGCCCGGCGTGCGGCTCGCCGCTCGCCGACGGCACCGCCGCGGACGGCGCACCCGAGCTGGTGTGCACCGGGGAGGCGTGCGCGCTCGCCTACCCCGTTCGCGACGGCATCCCGGTGCTGCTCGTCGACGAGGCGTACCCCGCCTCCGGGACGGTCTGATGTCGACGGAGGGCGGGCGGAAGGCGATCATCGCCGCGCTCGCCGCGAACCTCGGCATCGCGGTGACGAAGTTCGTGGCGTTCCTGCTCACGCGCTCGTCGTCGATGCTCGCGGAGTCCGTGCACTCGGTCGCCGACTCGGGGAACCAGCTGCTCCTCATCGTGGGCGGCAAGCGTGCCAGCCGGGTGCCCGACGACGAGCACCCGTTCGGGTACGGCCGCTCGCGGTACTTCTTCGCGTTCCTCGTCGCCGTCGTGCTGTTCACGCTCGGCGGCCTGTTCGCGCTGTACGAGGCGTGGCACAAGTGGGCCGCGCCCGAACCGATCGAGAGCTGGCAGTGGGTGCCGATCGCGGTGCTCGTCGCCGCCATCGGCATGGAGGGCTTCTCCCTGCGGACCGCCGTCCACGAGGCGCGGCCCGTCAAGGGCGACCTGAGCTGGCCGCGGTTCATCCGGCAGAGCCGTGCGCCGGAGCTGCCCGTCGTCCTGCTGGAGGACACGGCGGCGCTCGCCGGCCTCGTGTTCGCGCTGTTCGGCGTGAGCATGACCCTCGCCACCCACGACGGCCGGTGGGACGCCGTGGGGTCGGCGGCCATCGGCCTCCTGCTGATCGCGGTGGCCGTGGTCCTGGCTCGGGAGACCGGCTCGCTGATCCTGGGGGAGGGGGCGACGACGGCGCAGATCGCGGCGATCCGGACGGCGCTGGTCGGGACCGGGGTGACGTCCGTCATCCACCTGCGCACGCAGTACCTGGGCCCGGACGACCTGCTGGTGGCCGCGAAGATCGAGGTGCCGGGGGCGGCGTCGGCCGCCGACGTCGCGCACGCGATCGACGACGCCGAGCGGCGGGTCCGGGCCGCCGTGCCGATCGCGCGGCTCATCTACCTGGAGCCGGACCTGCGGCACGCCACGCAGGCCGGCGACGACCGCGGCTGAGCCGGCTCGCCCGGATCCCTCGTGCGGACCCGTCGCTTACGATGGATCCGCTTGGCGCAGGTGATGCCGCCGGCCCGGAGGGGCCGCGCCGGGCGTGATGCTCCGCCGCGCTCCGCGGCGCGGGCCCGCCACTACCTCCGAGGTGATCATGTCCACGTTCGACGAGGTCCCCGGCCGCTTCAAGGTCCGTGACCTGCGCCTGGCTGCGGCCGGACGCCACCAGATCCGCCTGGCCGAGCACGAGATGCCCGGCCTCATGGCCCTGCGCGCCGAGTACGCGGCCAGCCAGCCGCTCGCCGGCGCCCGCATCGCCGGGTCGCTCCACATGACGGTGCAGACCGCCGTCCTCATCGAGACGCTCGTGGCGCTCGGCGCCGAGGTGCGCTGGGCGTCCTGCAACATCTTCTCCACCCAGGACGAGGCGGCGGCCGCGGTCGCTGTCGGGCCGCACGGCACGCCGGAGGACCCGCAGGGCGTCCCGGTCTTCGCCTGGAAGGGCGAGTCCCTCGAGGAGTACTGGGACTGCACCGAGCAGATCCTGCTGTGGCCCGGCGAGGGCCCGACGACGATCCTCGACGACGGGGGCGACGCGACGCTGCTCGTGCACCTCGGCGTCGACTTCGAGGCGGCGGGCGCCGTGCCGGCCGACCTGGCGCCGGGCGACCCCGGGTACTCCCACGAGTACAACGTGATCCTCGGCGTCCTGCGCCGCTCCCTCGCGGCCGACCCGCAGCGCTGGACCCGCGTGGCCGCCGGCATCCGCGGCGTCAGCGAGGAGACCACAACCGGCGTCCACCGCCTGTACCAGCTGGCCGAGGCGGGTCGCCTCCTGTTCACGGCGATCAACGTGAACGACTCGGTGACCAAGAGCAAGTTCGACAACAAGTACGGCATCCGGCACTCCCTGCCGGACGGCATCAACCGCGCCACCGACGTCCTCATCGGCGGCAAGGTGGCGTTCGTCGCCGGCTACGGCGACGTCGGGAAGGGCGCGGCCGAGTCGCTGCGCGGCCAGGGCGCGCGCGTCATCGTCTCCGAGATCGACCCCATCTGCGCGCTCCAGGCGGCGATGGACGGCTACGAGGTCGCGCGCCTCGAGGACGTGCTGGACGAGGCGGACTTCTTCATCACGACGACGGGCAACAAGGACGTCATCCGCGTCGAGCACATGGTCGCGATGAAGGACAAGGCGATCGTGGGCAACATCGGGCACTTCGACAACGAGATCGACATGGCGGGGCTCGCCGCCGTGCCGGGCGTCCGGAAGACCGAGATCAAGCCGCAGGTGCACGAGTGGACGTTCCCGGCCGACGGCGACCGGCCGGAGCGGTCGATCGTCGTGCTGTCCGAGGGGCGGCTGCTGAACCTCGGCAACGCCACCGGTCACCCGTCGTTCGTGATGAGCAACTCGTTCTCCAACCAGGTGATCGCGCAGGTCGAGCTCTTCCGCAACGGGGAGCAGTACCCGCTGGGCGTGCACCGGCTCCCGAAGGTCCTCGACGAGAAGGTGGCGCGCCTCCACCTCGACGCGCTGGGCGTGCGCCTGACGCAGCTCAGCAAGGAGCAGGCCGAGTACATCGGCGTCGACGTCGCGGGCCCGTACAAGCCGGAGCACTACCGGTACTGATGCGACGACGCGGGCCCCCCGGGCGATCACCCGGGGGCCCGCGCGCGTCGGCTTCGCTACATTCCGGGGATGACCCGCGTCGTCGGCGGACTCGCCGTCCTGGTGCTGTGCCTCGCCAGCGTCGCGTGCTCGGGTGCGTCGGACCCTGCGCGGTCGACGACGCCGGCCGCGGGCGGGACGGACGCGGCGGTGGCGTTCACGCCCGGGCCGCTCGAGGAGGTCCTCGGCTGGGCCGACGTCGGCAGCGCGCAGGAGCTCGTCGTCGAGCAGACGTGGCGCGAGAACCAGACTGCAGCCTGCATGGCGGAGCTGGGGTTCGAGTACTGGCCCGTGGTGCCCGCGACCGGCGACGTCGTCGCCGGCACGGGGCCCGAACGGGGCTCGGCGGAGTACGTCGAGGCGTACGGGTACGGCGTCTGGACGACGCCGGAGGACGACTTCCGGTTCTCTTACGAGGCGGACGGCTCGGCGAACACGGACTACCGCGCGGGGATGAGCGAGGCCGAGGGCGCCGCGTACGACGAAGCGCTGTTCGGCCCCGTCCTCGACGAGGACACCGACGGCACCCCCACGCGCAGCGGCGGCTGCGTCGAGGCGGCGGACCACCCGCAGGGCGGCACGGCCGCCGCGCTCTCGGCCGTGCGTGACGAGGCGTACGCGTACCTCGACGCGATCGCCGTCGACCCCCGGCTCGACGAGGTGAACGCCGACTGGGCGGCCTGCGTCGCCGACGCCGGGTTCACGTTCGTCTCGCCGCAGGCGGCGGAGGAGTCGGTCGTCGCGGAGTACTCCGCGGCGGCCCGGGACGGGACCGCCCCCGGCCCCGACGTCGTCGCCCGGGGCGCCGAGGCGGAGCGCCGGCTGGCCGCGGCGGACTACGGCTGCCGCGCCTCGACGGGCTGGACCACCCGGCACCGGGCGATCGAGGTCGAGCTCCAGCAGGAGTACGTCGACGCGCACCGGGCTGACCTGGACGCGCTCGCGGCCGCCATGGCCCGCTGACCCGCGTGACGGCCGGCCGGGCGCGGCGCCCCTCGGGCAGCCGTCGTCGCCGCGGCGGACCAAGATGGACCCATGGTCCACGAGCAGTCCCTCGCCGGTGAGCTGCTGGTCGCGACGCCGCAGCTCGGCGACCCGAACTTCCGGCGCACGGTCGTGCTCGTCCTGCGGCACGACGACGAGGGTGCCCTCGGCGTGGTGCTCAACCGGCCGCTGCCCATGGCCACGCGCGACGCGCTCCCAGCCTGGCACGACGCCGTGAGCGAGCCGGCCACGCTCTTCCAGGGCGGCCCGGTGGGGCTCGAGGGGGCGCTCGGGCTGGTGACCCTGACGCCGGGGGCGCACGCCCCGCACATCGACCGCCTCGTGGGGCCGTTCGGCCTGGTCGACCTCAACGTGGCGCCGGACGCCGGGCTCGTCGGGATCACCGGCGTGCGGGTCTTCGTCGGCTACGCCGGCTGGTCCGCCGGCCAGCTCGAGGCGGAGGTGGGCGCGGGGGACTGGTACGTCGTCGGTGCCGAGGTGTCCGACGCCACCACGGCGGAGCCGGAGGTCCTGTGGCGACGGGTGCTGCGACGTCAGGGTGGCGACCTCGCGATCGTCTCGACGTACCCGGAGGACCCGAGCCTCAACTGACCGGTGTGGCCGGTCGGTCGGTCGGTCAGTCGACCGGGTCCGGCACGGAGTACGGCAGGCGGTGCAGCAGCGCGCTCTCGGCGGCGGCGCTGCGGGACGCCCCGATCGCGTGCCGGTACTCCCGGTCCCGCCGCTCCGCGAGGACCGCCGCGACGAACCGCTCGGGGTGGGTGCCGGTCGGCGGGCCCGGTGCCACGTAGCGCTCCATCTCGGCGGCCAGCTCCATGCCGAGGCGCACGCGCGAACCCGGGTGGAGCGTGGCGGCGCGGCCCAGGAACTGCCGTGCCCGCAGCGCGAGGCCGTCGGGGAGCCGGCGGATGTCCGTGCCGTGCACCCAGCCGGCCAGCTCGGGCGGCATGACGACGGGCGGGAGCGCGCGCTGCCCACCGCGCACGCGCACCGCGTACGTGCCCGCCAGCATGTCGCCGAGGCGCTTGCCCTTCGGGTGGACCATCGACGCGATGAGCGCGAGGGAGCCCACGGAGACCCAGATCTCGAGCAGGGCCATCAGCGTGCGCACGAGGGCGTGCCGGAAGCGGATGGGGCCGCCGTCGTCGCGCACGATCCGGATCCCGGCCGCGAGCTTGCCGAGCGAGCGCCCGTGGCTCAGCGTCTCGACCGTGGCCGGGACCACGACGAGGACGACCACGACGAGTGCCGTGAACAGCGCCCGGCTCGCCGCGGGGTCCAGGGACAGCCCGGTGGCCCCCAGGATGCCGAAGACGGCGAACAGGAGGACGAAGATCACCACGTAGTCCAGGAGCGCGCCCAGCATGCGCACCGCGAACGACGCGGGGCGGGCGTCGATCGCGACGCCTTCGCCGAGGAGGATCTCGTCCTGCACGGGCCGATCCTGCCACAGTGCCGTGCGGCGTCGGCCGCGCACGCGGTGCCGCTGTGGCAGGCTTGGCGGCCGTGGACCTCGACGCCTTCTCCGCCGTGCACGGGGGGACCTGGGCCCGCCTCGACGAGCTCGCCAAGCGCCGCCGGCTGACCGGCGCCGAGAGCGACGAGCTCGTCCGGCTCTACCAGGAGGTGGCGACCCACCTGTCGACCGTGCGCTCCGTGGCGCCGGACCCGGCGGTCGTCTCGCGGCTCTCGGACATCCTCGGTCGGGCCAGGAACGCGATCTCGGGCAGCACGACGCTCTCGTGGCGCAGCGGCGCCCGGTTCCTCACCGTCGTGCTGCCGGCGGCGCTCTACCGGACGCGCTGGTGGAGCGTCGGCGTGACCGCCGCGAGCCTGGTCCTCGGGACGGTCGCCGGCCTGTACGCCTACACGCACCCGGCCGTCCTGGATCGGCTCGGGACGCCCGCGGAACGGCGGGAGTACGCGCAGCAGGCCTTCGCGAACTACTACTCCGAGCACCCGCACGCCAGCTTCGCCGCTCAGGTGTGGACGAACAACGCCCTCATCGCGGCCATGTGCATCGTGCTCGGCATCACCGGCGTCGGGGTGCTCTGGGTGCTCCTGCAGAACGTCGTGAACGTCGGCGTGTCCGGCGCCATGATGGCCGAGCAGGGGGCGGGGGACGTGTTCTTCCAGCTCATCCTCCCGCACGGGCAGCTCGAGCTCATGTGCGTCTTCGTCGCCGCCGGAGCGGGTCTGAAGCTCTTCTGGACCGTCGTCGCGCCCGGTGGCCGGCCGCGCGGCCGGGCCGTCGCGGACGAGGGCCTCGCCCTCTTCACCGTCGCGCTGAGCCTCGGCATCGGACTCCTCGTCTCCGGGCTCATCGAGGGCTTCGTGACGCCGTCCGGCCTGCCGTGGGGCGTGAAGATCGCCATCGGCACGGTCGCCCTCGCCGCGTTCTGGGCGTACACGATCGTGCTCGGTCGCCGCGCTGCCCACGACGGCGAGTTCGGCGGGCTGCTGCGGGGCGAGGGTGCCGACGAGCTGCCCATCGCGGCGTAGCGCCCGACGCCGGGCCTCCTGTGCCCCGCGTAGCGCGCCTCGCGCGCCCGCGGGCTACAGCCGGCCGGCTGCCTTGAGCGCGAGGTAGGTGTCGGCCAGCCGGGGAGCGAGCTCCTCGGGCAGCGCGTCGACCACCTCGACGCCCCGCTGGCGCAGCCGCACCGCGACGGCGGCGCGCTCGAGCTCCGTGCGCTCGGCCGCGGCGGCGTCGAACACGTCCTCGCTCGTCTCGCGCCCGCGGCGCAGCGCGCTGACCTCCGGGTCCGCGACCGAGGCAAGGACGACAGTGTGGTCGTGCGCCAGCGGCCCGACGACGGGCAGGAGCCCGTGCTCGACGGCGGCCGGCTCCAGCGACGTCAGGAGCACCACCAGCGCGCGCTGGGAGAGGCGCTGGCGGACGGTCGCGACGACGCCGGGCCAGTCCGTCTCGACGAGCGACGGCTGGAGGGGCGCCAGCGCGTCCGCGATCGCAGGCATGAGGCGCGGCCCGTTCGCGCCGAGCACCTGGGTGCGGACCCGGCGGTCGTACGCCAGGACGTCCACCCGGTCGCCGGCCCGGGAGGCGAGTGCCGCGAGGAGCAGCGCAGCCTCCATCGAGGCGTCGATCCGGGGCAGGTCGCCGATCCGCGCGGCCGCGAGCCGGCCGGTGTCCACGACGATCAGCACGCGCCGGTCCCGCTCGGGGCGCCACGTGCGCACGACGACCTCGGACCGCCGCGCCGTGGCGCGCCAGTCGATCGACCGGACGTCGTCGCCGATCACGTACTCCCGCAGCGAGTCGAACTCCGTCCCGGCGCCGCGCACCTGCACGGCGGTGCGGCCGTCCATCTCCCGCAGCCGCGCCAGCCGCGAGGGGAGGTGCCGGCGGGACGCGAACTCGGGCAGCACGCGGAGCCGCCCGGGTAGCGGCAGGCTCGCCTGGCGGGCCGCGAGGCGGAGGGGGCCGAACGAGCGGATCGTCACGCGGTCGGCCAGGCGGTCACCCCGGCGGGTGGGGCGC
>JAEWYD010000332.1 GCA_023462275.1 Actinomycetes bacterium | reverse complement strand
CCCTCGTGCCGGCCGCCGTCGTGGCCGCCCTTGCCGCCCTTGTGGCCCCGGCCGGTCTCGCCCAGGTCCTCGAGCTCCTCGGCCGCGAGGCCCTCGCGCGTGCGCGCCTCCTTGGGCAGCGTGCCCTTGGCGCCCTCGGGGATGTCGAGGTCGGTGAACAGGTGCGGCGAGCTCGAGTAGGTCTCGACGGGCTCGGGGTACCCGAGATCGAGCGCCTTGTCGATGAGCGACCAGCGGGGGACGTCGTCCCAGTCGACGAACGTGACGGCCGTGCCCGTGCGCCCGGCGCGGCCCGTGCGGCCCGTCCGGTGCAGGTAGACCTTCTCGTCCTCGGGGCACTGGTAGTTGACGACGTGCGTGACGTCGTCGACGTCGATCCCGCGGGCGGCGACGTCGGTCGCGACGAGCACGTCGATCTTGCCGTGCCGGAAGGCCCGCATGGCCTGCTCGCGGGCGCCCTGCCCGAGGTCGCCGTGGATGGCGCCGGCGGCGAAGCCGCGCTGAGCCAGCTCGTCGGCGACCTTGGCGGCGGTCCGCTTGGTGCGCGCGAAGACGATCGTGAGGCCGCGGCCGCGCGCCTGCAGCAGGCGGGCGAGCACCTCCACCTTGTCGAGCGCGTGCGCGCGGTAGACGACCTGCTTGATCGCCTTGAGCGTCGCGCCGCTGTCCTCGGGGTCGGCCGCGCGGATGTGCGTCGGCTGCGTCATGTAGCGGCGGGCCATGGCGACGACGGCGCCCGGCATCGTCGCGGAGAACAGCATGGTGTGGCGCTGCGCCGGCGTCGCGGCGAGCAGCCGCTCGACGTCGGGCAGGAACCCGAGGTCCAGCATCTCGTCGGCCTCGTCGAGCACGACCGTCGTGGCCCGCGAGAGGTCGAGGTGCCGGCTGTTCATCAGGTCGATCATGCGGCCGGGGGTGCCCACGACGACCTCGGCGCCGCGGGCGAGGGCGGCGACCTGCGGCTCGTACGCGCGGCCGCCGTAGACCTGGACGATGCGCACCGACCGGCGGCGCGAGGCGGTCTCGAGGTCCTCGGCGACCTGCACCGCGAGTTCGCGCGTCGGCACGACGACGAGCGCCTGGGGCTTGCCGGGGGCGGGGAGGTCGTCGAACCCGGGCTCGTCCGGGGCGACCACGTGCTCGAGCAGCGGGACGCCGAAGCCCAGCGTCTTGCCGGTACCGGTCTTGGCCTGGCCGATGATGTCGTGCCGCTGCATCGCGACCGGGAGCGTCATCGCCTGGATGGGGAACGGGTGGACGATCCCGACGTCGGCCAGGGCGTCGGCGATCTCCGGGCGGGTGCCGAGCTCGGCGAACGTGGGCTTCGGGGGTGCTGCCGGAGCGGTCTCGGCGGCGTCGGGCGTGTCGGTGTGCGGAGCGGTCGTCATGATCACCTTCGGTCGGCTCGCACGGGGCCACACTCGTCCGGCAGGGACGCCGGGGTCGGGCCGCACCGCGCGGGGCAGGGGCCGGTAGCCGATCGTGGAGGTCGTTACCCGGCACCCGCCGGGGAGGTTCTTGACGACCGGTCAACCGTCGAACGTGGTCATCCTACCGGTTCGGCCCCCACTAGCCTGGCGAGGTGAACGACGCCGCCGGGTCCCTCGCCGCCCTCGGGCTGCTCGCCAACCGTGAGCTGGTCGCCGTCTCCCGGCTCGCCGCCGACGCCGCGGTCGCCCCCGACCTGGCCGCCCGCCTCGAGCTGGCGCGCCTCGCGGGCGTGGCCGCGCTGCGGCTGGCCGCCCTCGGAGACCGCGCGACGGCCCTGGGCGCCGACCTGGCGACCGTCGTCGCGCCGTTCCTCGACACCTACGCCGACGCCGACGCGCGCACCCCGGCCGGGACGTGGTGGGAGCGCCTCGTCAAGGCATACGTGGCGAACGGCGTCGCGGACGACCTGGCGCGACTGCTCGCCGGCCGCGCGGACGCCGAGACGGGCGCGGCCATGACCGCGGCCCTGGACGACGACGGGCACGAGGCGTTCGTGGTGGCGCGGCTGTCGGCCGCCATCACGGGGGACCCGGTGCTGGCGTCGCGGCTCGCGCTGTGGGGCCGCCGGGTCGTCGGGGAGGCGCTCGGCGTCGTCCAGCGCGTGATGGCGGACCACGCCGACGTCCGGGCCCTGGTCGAGGCGGCGGTCCCGGGCGACGGCGAGCTGCAGCAGCGCGTCTTCGGGGCGCTCACCGCCGAGCACACGCGGCGGATGGACCGGCTGGGCCTGACGGCCTGACCCGTCGGGCCGCCGGACCCGTCAGATCGTGTGGAAACCCACGCGCCGGGTCTCGTCGCCGATCTCGATGTAGCCGACGTTCGCCGCGGGCACGAGGATCTGCCGGCCGCGGGTGTCCGTGATCTCGATCATCGTGCCGGCCGTGATGGCCTCGCGCACCTGCTTGGCGACCGATGCCGCCGTCGCGTCCGTCTCCACGACCAGCTCGCGCGGGACGTTCTGCACGCCGATGGTGATCTCCACGCGTCCTCCGTTGCCACAGGTCCAGGCCGCTCCGCGAGCGGCACGAGCCATCCTAGGCAGACGACGACGCGCGTCCCCACCCGGTCCGCTCAGGGCGGACAGCGGGCGGGTCAGGCTGGCTCAGGGCGGTCCTTGACGAAGCCGGAGACCCCGCGCCACGCGAGCTGGGTGATGAGCTCGACCGTGTCGTCGATGCTCACCTCGCGGGAGCGGTAGCGGGACGTCGCGGCCACCCGCGCCAGTCCGACCAGCGCGGCGGCGAGCAGCTCCGCGTGCGCCGGGGGCAGCGTGCCGAGCTCGCGCAGGCCGGCGCAGATCGACTCCGCCGCGGCGGCGGCCGCCTGCTCGACGCGGTGGCGCACCTCCGAGTCGCGGGTCACGTCGGACTCGAAGAGCAGGCTCGAGGAGTCGCCCGCCTGCTCGACGAACTCCACGTAGGCGCGGACCACGGCGCGCACGACGTCGCGGCCGCGCGTCGCGCCGTCGACCACGGCGTCCAGCGCGCCGTCGATCGCGCTGACCAGCGCCTCACCGCGGTGGTCGACGACCTCCAGGTAGAGCTCCAGCTTGCTGGGGAAGTGCCGGTACAGCACCGGCTTGCTGATCTCGGCGCGGTCGGCGATGTCGTCCATCGAGACGTGGTGGTAGCCGTCGCGGGCGAAGAGCTCCTGCGCGATCGCGAGGATCTGGGCGCGCCTGGCGGGTCGGGCCATGGAGGGCGCACGGCCACGTCGTGGTGCGGTCACGCGGGCGATGCTACGGCCCGCGAGGGTGCGCCCGGCAGGGCCGGATCGGTTAGCCGTTGCCGAAGTGGCCGGTCCGGGCCCGTTCGCACCCGCCGCGCCGGGGCGGCGGGTGCGACGATGGACAGGTGTTCCCTCCCCGGCACGGCGGTCGCCCCGGACCCGCCGCGCGTGCGTCCGCGCGGCGCGCGCGCCGCTTCCGCGCCTCCGCGC
>JAEWYD010000331.1 GCA_023462275.1 Actinomycetes bacterium | reverse complement strand
GCCCCCCGCGGCGACGACGAGCGGCCCCGCGGGCCGGGGGCGAGCGGCCCGCGCGCGAACGTCCCGCCGGACGTGCCGACGCCCGTCTCGACCGAGCGGATCGTCCAGTGGTGCGAGCGGCACGGGTACGCCTACTTCGTGGACCGCGACGGCGACGTCGGCGGCATCTGGCGAGGTCGGGTGTTCTTCTTCTTCCTCCTCGGGGACGACGACGAGGTCCTGCAGGTGCGCGGGTACTGGAACCGCGAGTTCGCGATCGAGCGGCTGCCCGAGGTCCTCGAGATCTGCAACGCCTGGCACGTCGACAAGATCTGGCCGAGCGCGTACGCCCGCGTCCGGGACAACGGCCGCGTCCACGTCACCGCCGAGGTGACGACGGACGTCTCGTGCGGCGCCACCGACGACCAGCTCGAGCTCATGCTGCAGTGCGGCCTCGGCACGGGGTCGGTCTTCTTCGACCACCTCGACGCGCGCTACCCCGACCCCGCGACGCAGGCCCCGTGAGCGAGCGTCCCGTGCGCCCGGAGCGCCCCGAGCGGCAGGGTCCGCCGCAGCACACGCGACCCCTCACGCGGGACCGCCTGATGGAGCGGCTCACCGCCCTCGGGTACCACGTCGCGCTCGACGAGGACGGCGACCCCACAGGCATCTGGGGCACCGACCGGTTCTGGTTCCTGCGCCTCGGCGCCAAGGAGGAGATCGTGCAGGTGCGCGGGCGCTGGCACCGGACGGTGCCCGGCGAGCGGCGCGCGGACCTCCTGCTCGCCATCAACGACTGGAACCGCGACCGCCTCTGGCCCAAGGCCTACGTGCGCAGCGAGGGCGACGCGCTGGCGGTCACCGCCGAGGTCTCCGTCGACCTGGGCGAGGGCGTCACCGACGACCAGCTGGACGCGACGCTGCTGCGCGGGCTCGCCGCGGGTGGGCGGCTGTTCGAGGCGCTCGCGCTCCAGCTGCCCGAGGTGCCCTGAGGCACACGCGCCCCGGCCTGCGGCGCGCCGGCGACCAGGGTCAGCGGTGCTCGGGCATGCCGAGCAGCACGGGACCGGCCACGGCTCCGCCCTGGCGGGCGTCAGCGTGGCCAGCGTGGCCGCCGTGCTCGTGCATGTCCGCCTGCCGCGCCGCCCAGGCGTCCCCGGCCCGCGTCCGCCGGATGCTGAAGGGCCCGCCGTCGATGGCCGAGTCGGCCACCAGGTGGTGCGGCGCGCCGTGCGTCACGCGCACCGTCACGAGGTCACCGGGCCGGGGGGTGTGCTCGTCGGGCCGAACGCCCTCGGGCGCCCCGGCGGGCGGCAGGGCCAGGTGGACCAGCCGGTTGTCGGCGGCGCGCCCGCAGATGCGGCGGGTCGCGCCGTCCTTGCGGCCCTCGCCCTCGGCGACGAGCACCTCGACCACGCGGCCGACCTGGCGGGCGTTCTCCTCGGTCGAGACGCGCTCCTGCAGCTCCAGGAGGCGGTCGTAGCGCTCCTGGACGACGGCCTTCGGCAGCTGGTCGGGCAGGTCCGCGGCCGGCGTCCCGGGACGCTGGGAGTACTGGAAGGTGAAAGCGGAGCTGAACCGCGCCTGCTCCACCACGCGCAGCGTCTCGGCGAAGTCCTCCTCCGTCTCGCCCGGGAACCCGACGATGACGTCGGTGGTGATCGCGGCGTCGGGCAGCGCGGCACGCACGCGGTCGAGGATGCCGAGGAAGCGGTCCGAGCGGTAGGACCGGCGCATGGCCCGCAGGATGCGGTCCGAGCCGGACTGCAGCGGCATGTGGAGGCTCGGCATCACCGTCGGCGTCTCGGCCATGGCCGCGATCACGTCGTCCGTGAACGCGGCCGGGTGCGGTGAGGTGAACCGGACCCGCTCGAGCCCCGGCACCGCGCCCACGGCGCGCAGGAGGTCCGCGAACGCGCCACGGTCGCCGAACCCGACGCCGTAGGTGTTGACGTTCTGGCCGAGCAGCGTGACCTCGATCGCGCCCTCGGCGACCAGCGCCTCCACCTCCGCGAGGATCTCCCCGGGCCGCCGGTCGCGCTCCTTGCCGCGCAGGCTCGGCACGATGCAGAAGGTGCAGGTGTTGTTGCACCCGACGCTGATCGAGACCCAGCCGGCGTACACGGACTCGCGGCGCGTCGGGAGGGTGGACGGGAAGACCTGGAGCGACTCCGCGATCTCCACCTGCGCCTCGGCGTTGTGGCGGGCGCGCTCGAGGAGCACGGGCAGGGCGTCGAGGTTGTGCGTGCCGAAGACGACGTCCACCCAGGGCGCGCGCTCGACGATGCCGGCGCGGTCCTTCTGGGCGAGGCACCCGCCCACGGCGATCTGCATGCCGGGACGGTCCGCCTTGACCGCGGCGAGCCGGCCGAGGTTGCCGTAGAGCCGCGTGGCGGCGTTCTCACGCACCGCGCAGGTGTTGATGACGACGACGTCGGCCTCCCAGGCAGCGGCGTCGGCGGCGGGCGCGGGCACGTAGCCCGCGCGCTCGAGCATGCCGGCCATGTGCTCGGAGTCGTGCACGTTCATCTGGCACCCGAGCGTGCGCACGACGTACGTCGGCGCCGCCGCGCTCGTCGGGGAGCCCGAGGCGGTGCTGGGGGCGGTCGTGGTGGCGCTCATCGCCGTCAAGGGTACGCGGCGGATCGGCCGCAATTTACCTGACCGTGATCAGTTCAAGTGGCCGGGGTCACGTCCCCGCCCTACGGTCGGCAGATGGTCGAGGCGCCCGCTCCCACCGACGAGCCACTCGTCGTCCTCGCCGGGGTGAACAAGCACTTCGGCAGGCTCCACGTGCTCCGCGACGTGGACCTCACGGTGCACCGCGGCGAGGTCGTGGTCGTCATCGGGCCGTCCGGCTCGGGGAAGTCCACGCTCTGCCGGGTGATCAACCGCCTGGAGACGGTGGACAGCGGGACCGTCACGCTCGAGGGTCGACCCATCCCCGCCGAGGGGCGCGCGCTGGCGGCGCTGCGCGCCGACGTCGGGATGGTCTTCCAGTCGTTCAACCTCTTCGCCCACAAGACCGTGCTCCAGAACGTCACGCTCGGTCCCGTCAAGGCACGGCGCGTGCCGCGGCGCGAGGCGGAGGCGACGGCCATGACGCTCCTCGAGCGCGTCGGCGTCGCCGACCAGGCCCACAAGCTGCCCGCCCAGCTGTCCGGCGGCCAGCAGCAGCGCGTCGCCATCGCGCGGGCGCTGGCGATGAACCCCAAGGTCATCCTGTTCGACGAGCCGACCTCCGCACTCGACCCGGAGATGATCAACGAGGTGCTCGACGTCATGGTCGGGCTCGCCCGCGACGGCATGACCATGGTCGTCGTCACCCACGAGATGGGCTTCGCCCGGCGCGCGGCGCACCGCGTCGTCTTCATGGACGGTGGCCGGGTCGTCGAGGAGGCGGACCCCGAGTCCTTCTTCACCGCGCCGCGCAGCGACCGCGCGCGGGACTTCCTCGCCAAGATCCTCACGCACTAGGCGGCGCCGGCGAGGCGTCGCACACCACCCCCGCGGGGGCCGACGGAAGGGGACGACGATGCGCACTCGACGCACCGGCATCGTGGCCGTGACAGGGGCGCTCGCGGCGCTGGCGCTCGCCGGCTGCGGCGGGGCCTCGAGCCCTCAGGAGGCGGCGCAGGAGAGCGCCGACGAGACGACGGGCGCGAGCACGGCCGACGCCGGGAGCCCGCCGGACTTCCCGGCAGGCTCCACCATGGCCAGGCTGGCAGAGGCCGGCTCCATCACCATCGGCACGAAGTTCGACCAGCCGCTCTTCGGGCTGATGGGCCCCAACGGCGTCCCGGAGGGCTTCGACGTCGAGATCGCGACCCTCATCGCGGGGGAGCTGGGCATCGCGCCGGAGGACATCACGTGGACCGAGACGGTCTCCCAGAACCGCGAGTCGTTCATCCAGAACGGCCAGGTGGACATCGTCGTCGCGACCTACACGATCAACGACGCGCGCAAGCAGAGCGTCGACTTCGCCGGGCCGTACTACCTCGCCGGGCAGTCCATCCTCACCCGCAAGGACAACACGGACATCCAGGGGCCCGACGACCTCGCCGGCAAGCAGGTGTGCACGGTCGCCGGCTCCACGCCCGAGAAGAACCTCCTGGACAACTACCCCGAGGCGAAGGTCGTGCCCTTCACCACCTACGCCGAGTGCATCGAGCCCCTGCGCAACGGCCAGGTGGACGCCCTCAGCACGGACAACGTCATCCTGGCCGGCTTCGCCGCCGAGAACGACGACCTCGAGCTGCGCGGCGAACCGTTCACGCAGGAGCCCTACGGGATCGGCCTGAAGAAGGGCGACGACGAGTTCCGCGCCTGGATCAACGACACGCTGGAGAAGCTGGAGCAGGACGGCCGCTGGGCCAAGGCGTGGGAGGACACGGCCGGCACCGTGCTCCCGACGCCGGAGCCGCCGGCGATCGACCGCTACTGATCGACGGGCCCGGGCGGCGGACCGAGAGCCGCCGCCCGGCGACGACGCGGACGAGGGGGTGAGTGGTGGGCGTCATCGGGGACAACCTCCCGGCCTACCTCGAGGGCTTCCGGATGACCCTGGAGCTGACGGCCTGGTCGGCGGTGCTCTCGCTGGCCTGGGGGGTGGTGCTGGCGGCGCTGCGCGTCGCCCCGTTGCGGCCGCTGCGCGCGTTCTCGGCGGTCTACACCGAGGTGCTGCGCAACACGCCGCTCACGCTGGTGTTCTTCTTCATGTACTTCGTGTTCCCGCAGTTCAGCATCCTGCCGCCGGTGCCGTTCTTCTGGGCCGCGGTCGTGTGCCTCACGCTGTACACGTCCGCCTTCGTGGCCGAGGCCGTGCGCTCCGGCATCAACGCCGTCGGGGTCGGCCAGGCAGAGGCGGCGCGGGCCGTCGGGCTGACGTTCGGCCAGAGCCTGCAGGCCGTCATCCTCCCCCAGGCGGTGCGCTCGGTGGTCCCGCCGCTGATCAACGTGGTCATCGCGCTGGTCAAGAACACGTCGATCGCTGCCGGGTTCGCCGTCGTCGAGCTGGCCGCGACCGGGCGCCGCCTCAGCACCGCGAACCCGGCCGACCAGGCCTGGGTGCTCGTCGGGGTGGCGCTCTTCTACCTGCTCCTGACCGTCCCGGCGGGCGCGCTGGCGTCCGCGGTCGAGCGGAAGGTGGCCTTCGGCCGATGACCTCAGTCCTGTACGACGCCCCCGGCCCGCGCACCCGCCGGCGGGAGCTCATCGGATCCGTCGTCGGCGGCGTCCTCCTGCTCGGCCTGGTGGCGGCCGGGGTCGTCTACGCCGCGGGCAAGGGCGTGTTCGACGCCGACCGGTGGGACGTCCTGTACGCGCCGCCCAAGGGCCAGACGGCCGCGGACGTGTGGCGCTTCCTGCTCAACGGCCTCGCCGCGACGCTCCGGGCGGCGGCCGTCGCGGCGCCGGTCGCGGTGGCACTCGGGACGGCGCTCGCGCTGCTGCGCACGTCGCGCGCCGCGCCCGTCCGCGCCCCGGCACTGGTCGTCATCGAGCTGTTCCGCGGGCTGCCGGTGCTGGTGATGATGTTCTTCGGCCTGCTCGCCCTGCACCTCGACCCGTTCACGGCCGTCGTCTTCGGCCTCGTGGTCTACAACGCGGCGATCGTCGCGGAGATCCTCCGGGCGGGGCTCGCGGCGCTGCCGCGCGGCCAGTCGGAGGCCGCCGCCGCCATCGGCCTGAGCCGCGGGCAGGCGCTCGCGTCGGTGCTCCTCCCCCAGGCGGTGCGCACGATGCTGCCGAGCCTCGTCGCCCAGATGGTCGTCCTCCTCAAGGACTCCTCGCTGGGCTTCATCGTGGGGTACGCCGAGCTGCTGAAGTCCGTGCAGAACAACGCGCAGTACTTCGGGACCCGGTACTTCGTCGCGCTGTTCGTGGTCGGCGCCGCGATCTACGTCGTGGTGAACATCGCCCTGTCGCGCCTCGCGGTCGGGCTGCAGCGGCGGCTGAGCCGCCCCCCGGGTGCCGCGAGGCTCACCCGGCCGTAGCGCTCGCCCGCAGCTCCCGGATGACCGTCACGGTGATCTCGCCGGGGTACGTCAGGTCGCTCTCGATCTGGCGGGCCAGGGCGTGGGCGAGCTCGGGCAGGGCAGCGTCGTCGACGACCTCGGGCTCGACGACGACACGCACCTCGCGACCCGCGGACATCGCGAGCGCCCGCCGCACCCCCGCGTGGGCCGCCACCAGCGACTCCAGGCTCGTGAGCCGCTCGACGTACTGGTCCAGCTCCTCGCGCCGGGCACCGGGCCGCGCCGCCGAGGCGGCGTCCGCGGCCTGGACCAGCACGGCCTCCACGGACTCCACGGGCACCTCGTCGTGGTGAGCCGCGACGGCGTTGACCACGACCTCGGGCTCGCCGAGCCGGGCCAGCATCTCGGCACCGATCGCGGCGTGGGTGCCCGGCCGCTCCGTGCTGAACGCCTTCCCGATGTCGTGCAGCAGCGCCGCGCGGGCGGCCACGCCGGCGTCCGCCCCGACCTCGGCCGCGAGGACGCCGGCGAGGCGCGACGCCTCGACGAGGTGCGCGAGCACGTTCTGGCCGTAGCTGACCCGCAGGCGCAACCTGCCGAGCGTCTCGATGATCTCCGGGTGCAGGCCCGGCACGCCCGCGCTCTCGGCCGCCTCGTGCCCGGCGGCGATCGCCCGGTCCCGCGCTCCGGCCAGCGCGTCGGCGTAGGCGAGCTCGATGCGCTGCGGGTGGATCCGCCCGTCCGCGACGAGCGCCTCGAGGGCGACGGCCGCGACCTCCCGCCGCTCGGCGTCGAAGCTCGACAGGGTCACCTGGTCGGAGTTGTCGTCGATGATGACGTTCACCCCGGTGAGGGCCTCGAAGGTCCGGATGTTGCGGCCCTCCTTGCCGATGATCCGACCCTTCATCTCCTCCGCCGGGAGCTGGACCACCGTCACGACGCTCTGGGTGCTCGTGGGGCCGGCCAGCCGCGCGACGGCGGCGGCGACGACCTGGCGCGCCCGCTCGTCCGCGGTCCGGCGGGCCTTGGCCTCGATGCGCCGCACCTGCGCCGCGGCCTCGTGCTCCGCACGCTCGAGCACGCGGCGGAGCTGCTCGGCGCGCGCTTCCTGCATCGACAGACCCGAGGCCGACTCGAGCAGCGCGTCGGCCTGGGCGCGTGCCTGGTCCACCCGGGCCTGGACGCTCCTGCGCTCCGCGTCGACCTCGGTGGCGCGCTCCTCCACCTCGCGGGCCCGGGCCTCGATCTGCTCGCTGAGGTCGCGGAGCCCGCGCCGCTCGCCCTTCAGCTCCACCTCGCGCTCGGCGACACGCTCCTCGCGGCGCCGGACCTCCTCCGCCGCCTCCCGGGCCTCCGCCTTGACCACGGCGGCGTCCTCGATCGCCTGCTTCCTCGTCGCTGCCGCCTCGCGGCGAGCGAGCAGGACGAGGATGAGCGCGACCAGGCACGCCAGCAGGAGCGCGACGATGACCGCGGCCTCGTCCATCCCGGCCATCGATGTCACCCCCGGCGCTAGTCCATGCTGTCGTCATCCGTCGACGCGTCTCGCCTATCGTCCCCTATCTCGGCCAGGACCCGGTGCGACAGGCCGGACGGGTAGCCCTTGCGGGCCAGCATGGCGAGGAGCCGGCGGCGCTGGACCGCGGGATCGAGGCCGGGCCGCCAGCGGCGCCGGACCAGGTCGCGCGCCGAGGCCTCCTCGTCCTCGGGCTGGACGTCCGCGAGTGCGGCGTTCGCCAGCTCGGGCTCGATGCCCTTGCGCCGGAGCTCCTCGGCGAGGGCGCGGGTGGCCAGGCCGCGCGACTCCCTCTTCGACCGGACGAGCATCCGGGCGTACTCGGCGTCGTCGATCAGCCCCACCTCGGTGAAGCGGTCGAGCACCTTCGCGGCGACCTCCTCCGGGACGTCTCGCCGCGCCATCGCCTCGGCGAGCTGATGGCGGCTGCGCGGCGCTCCCGTCAGGAGGCGCAGCGCGATGGCGCGCGCGACCGACTCGGGATCGGGCTCGGCGTCGCGCGCCGCCGAGCCCGCCGCGGGCGGCTCCGACGCACGACGCCGCCCGCGTCCCGGCGTACCCATCCGGCTCGCCCGCGACTAGAAGTCGACCGACGTCGCGGGATCAGCCGGCGCGTCCACGCGAGCCCCGATGCCCAGCTTCTCCTTGATCTTCTTCTCGATCTCGTCGGCGAGGTCGGGGTTGTCCCGCAGGAAGCCGCGCGCGTTCTCCTTGCCCTGACCGAGCTGGTCGCCCTCGTACGTGTACCAGGCTCCCGACTTCCGGACGAAGCCGTGCTCGACACCGAGGTCGATGAGGCCGCCCTCCCGCGAGATGCCCACCCCGTAGAGGATGTCGAACTCCGCCTGCTTGAAGGGCGGCGCCACCTTGTTCTTGACAACCTTCACGCGGGTCCGGTTGCCGACGGGCTCCGTGCCCTCCTTCAGCGTCTCGATGCGGCGGATGTCCATGCGGACCGACGCGTAGAACTTGAGCGCCTTGCCACCGGTCGTGGTCTCCGGGGAGCCGAAGAAGACGCCGATCTTCTCGCGCAGCTGGTTGATGAAGATCGCCGTCGTGCCGGACTGGCTCAGGGCGCCGGTGATCTTGCGCAGCGCCTGGGACATCAGACGCGCCTGGAGGCCGACGTGGCTGTCGCCCATCTCCCCCTCGATCTCGGCCTTGGGCACCAGCGCCGCCACCGAGTCCACGACGATCACGTCGATGGCGCCGGAACGGATCAACATGTCCATGATCTCGAGCGCCTGCTCACCGGTGTCCGGCTGCGACACGAGGAGTGCGTCCGTGTCCACGCCCAGCTTCTTGGCGTACTCGGGGTCCAGCGCGTGCTCGGCGTCGATGAACGCCGCGATGCCGCCCGCCTTCTGCGCGTTGGCCACCGCGTGCAGCGCGACGGTGGTCTTGCCGCTGGACTCGGGGCCGTAGATCTCCACGACCCGCCCTCGCGGCAGGCCGCCGATGCCGAGCGCGATGTCGAGCGCGATCGAGCCCGTCGGGATCACCTCGACGGGCGCGCGGCCCTCGTCCCCGAGGCGCATCACCGAGCCCTTGCCGAACTGGCGGTCGATCTGGTTCAGCGCGGCCTCGAGGGCCTTGGCGCGGTCAGCAGGAGCGGGCATGTGACACCTCGTGGTCCGTGGGCGCGAGGCCCTGGCGGTCGTCGTCTCTTCGTCAGTTCTCGTGACGCTACGCCCGGCCTCCGACATCCCCCGGACAGGCCCGGGCCTGCTGGGGACGACGGCGACGCGGCCGCACCTGTGGACAGGTTACCCGAACACGTGTTCGACGTCAGCGACACGCCGACGCGCGCCGTCAGCGCAGCAGCAGCCGCCCGACGCGTCGCGCCGACCACAGCGTGCCGACGACGCCGAGCGCCGCGAGGTACGTCACGTGCCCGGCCATCGCGGCCGTC
Organism: Actinomycetes bacterium; assembly: GCA_023462275.1. GTDB lineage: Bacteria > Actinomycetota > Actinomycetes > Actinomycetales > Cellulomonadaceae > Actinotalea. The sequence continues at coordinate 3,245 of JAEWYD010000331.1, read as the reverse complement.
ACCTCACCGATCATGACCTCCCGCACCATCCCGACCCCGTGGTACAGCGGCGTGGCCTGGACCACCCACTGCAGCGCCTGCGGGTAGGCCTCCAGCGGGAAGAAGGTGGCCGAGAACAGGAACATCGGGACGATGGCCAGCTGCACGTACTCGGAGTCCGCCCACGTGCGCATGTACGTCGTCGCGGCCATGCCGACCGCGGCGAACGCCCACCCGATCAGGCTCGCGGCCGGCACGGCCAGCACGGCCCACGGGCTCGTCACCGCCCCCGCGACCCACGCCACGACGAGGAAGCCGACCGAGTAGACCAGCCCCCGCAGCAGCGCCCAGGCGATCTCGCCGAGGGCCACGTCCCGCGGCCCGAGCGGCGTGGCGAGGACGGAGTCGTACAGCCGGGCGTACTTGAGCTTGAAGAAGACGTTCGACGTCGCGTCGAACACGGCACCGTTCATCGCGGAGGACGCGAGCAGCGCGGGCGCGACGAACACGGCGTAGGGCACCGGGCGTCCGTCGGCCAGCTCGACGTCGCCCACCAGGGAGCCGATGCCCACCCCCATCGCGAAGAGGAAGAACACCGGCTCGAAGAAGCCGGACACGATGAGCGTCCAGGTCCGGCGGAAGGAGACGTAGTTGCGCTCCACCAGGGCACGGGCCATCCCCGCCCCGGCGGGGATCGGCAGGGCGTGGGCGATCCGCCGCACCATCGGGGGCGGCGTGCGCGTCGTCGCCGTCGTCGTCACGTGACCAGCCGCCGGCGCAGGACGCGGACGGAGATCGCCGCGCCGGCGAGCAGCCACACCACCAGGTAGGCGGCGTGACCGAGGACGCCGCCGAACGTCGCCTCGCCGAGCGTGAGGTCGCGGCACGCGTCGACGGCGTGCCACAGCGGCGTGACCCAGGCGACCGGGCGGAGCCAGGACGGCAGCTGCTCGACCGGGAAGTACGTGCCGGCGAAGAGGGTCATCGGCGTGACGACGAACCGGATGAGCATCGTCAGTCCGCGGTCGTTGTCCAGCCTCGCCGCGTACCCGTACGCACAGGTCGCGAACGCCATCCCCCCGAGCACCGCCATCGGCACGGCGAGCAGCCCCCACCACGAGCGCACGGTGCCCAGCGCTGCGGCGACGACGAAGAACACAGTGCTCGTGGTGACCACGCGGAGCAGGACGAACGCCTGGTGCCCGCGGACGAGGTCGCGCACCCCGAGGGGCGTCGCGAGCATCCCGAAGTAGATCGGCACCCACTTCATCGCTGCCATCACCGGGAACGTCGACTCGCCCGCGCCGACCTGCAGCGCCGTCGCGGCCAGGACCCCCGGGGCGATGAAGGCCACGTACGAGACGCCGCCGAGACCACCGGTGCCGCGGTCGACGAGCAGCCCGAGGCCGTAGCCCATGCCACCCAGGTACAGCAGCGGCGTCAGGAAGCTGGAGATCGCCGAGCCCACCCAGATGCGGCGGTACTGCCGCAGCAGGTGCTCCGTGACGGCGGGCCAGCCGCCGCCGCGGGCGACACTGGTGCGCTCGAGGGTGCTGGTCACGTCAGTCCACCAGCGAGCGGCCGGTCAGGTGCAGGAAGACGTCCTCGAGCGTGGAGCGGCGCACGAGCGCCGACAACGGCTCCAGCCGACGCCGGTGGATCTCGGAGTGCGCCGCCTCGCCGTCGGGCACGTAGAGGAGCAGACGGTCGGGCAGCACCTCGCACCGCTCCGCGATGCCCGCGACGTCGGCGACGCGGGACGTGTGGTCGTCGGTGTCGAAGCGCAGCTCGAGCACCTCGCGCGTCGAGTAGCGCGCGATGAGGTCGCGCGGTGACCCCTCCGCGACGATCCTGCCGCCGTCCATGACGACGAGGCGGTCGCACAGCTGCTCCGCCTCGTCCATGTAGTGGGTGGTCAGCACGAGCGTCACGCCCTCGCGCTTCAGGCGGAACAGCCGGTCCCACAGGACGTGCCGGGCCTGCGGGTCCAGGCCCGTGGTCGGCTCGTCGAGGAGCAGGATGCGCGGCGTGTTGACCAGCGCGCGGGCGATGGTGAGCCGACGCTTCATGCCACCGGAGAGCGGCTCCACGATCGACGTGGCGCGGTCGGCCAGCTGGGCGAACTCCAGCAGCTCCGCCGCCCGCTCGCGCAGCAGGGTCCGGCCCAGCCCGAAGTAGCGGCCGTAGACCCAGATGTTCTCCTCGACCGTGAGCTCCTCGTCGAGGCTGTCGCGCTGCGGCACGACGCCGAGCTGCGCGCGGATGCGGGGGCCGTCTGTCGCCGGGTCCATGCCCAGCACACGCAGCGTCCCGCCCGACGGCGGGGAGACGCACCCGATCATGCGCATCGTGGAGGACTTTCCCGCCCCGTTGGGGCCGAGGAAGCCGAAGGACTCCCCCGGGCTCACCTCGACGTCGATGCCGTCCACCGCCACGAAGTCCCCGAACGTCTTCACCAGGCCCGCGGCGCGGATCATCGGCGTGTCGAGCACCGGGTGACGGTACCCCTTCGCAGGACCCAATCGCCCGTTTTGTGAAGCGCAGGTAAACAGGTCAGCGGGCGCGGCGCCGCGGTTCGCGGCCCCAGCGCAGCGCCGCGGGCACCGCCAGGGCATCGCAGAGGGCACGCCAGACGACCGCCGGGTCCTCGCCGTCGGCAAGGGCCTGCTCGCTCGTGCGGTCACCGAGCGCGTCGATCACCTGGTCGCGCGTCGTCGTCCGCCCGAGCGGACCCAGCACGTCGTCCACCAGGTGCCAGAAGTCGCTGTACCGCACCGGCACAGCCTGCCACGCGACCGGGACGTGGGCGGCCGGGAGCCGGGGCTCGCGCGGCGTCCGACGCCGCCCGTGCGGCGTGTCGGACCGGGCGACCACAATGGCGGGGTGGCCGACGCACGCGAGCACGCCCCCCTCGCGCGGTTCTCGGCGCCCACCCGCGCCTGGTTCGACGGCGCGTTCGAGGCCCCCACCGAGGCGCAGGTCGGGGCGTGGGCGGCCATCGGCGCGGGTCAGCACGCGCTGGTCGTGGCACCCACCGGCTCCGGCAAGACCCTGGCGGCGTTCCTGTGGGCGCTCGACAGGCTTGCCGCGGGGCCGGCGCCCGAGCCCACCGAGCGCTGCCGCGTCGTCTACGTCTCGCCGCTCAAGGCCCTGGCCGCCGACGTCGAGCGCAACCTCCGGTCGCCGCTGGTCGGCATCGGGCAGGCGGCGCGGCGGCTGGGGGTGCCCGCGCCGGACGTCGCGGTCGGCGTCCGCACGGGTGACAC
>JAEWYD010000330.1 GCA_023462275.1 Actinomycetes bacterium | reverse complement strand
CGGTCCGCGCGCCGGACGGCGATCCTGCAGGTCATCCCTTCACGGCGCCCGTGAGTCCGCCGACGATCCGCCGCTCGAACAGGCTGAAGAACGCCAGGGCGGGAATCATCGACAGGGACGTGAAGGCCAGCACCTTCGCGGTGTCCACCGAGTACTGCGAGGCGAACGCCTGCACGCCGAGTGGCAGCGTGAAGGCCTCCTCCTTGTTGAGGATGAACAGCGGCAGCATGTAGCTGTTCCAGCTGCCGATGAACGCCAGGATCCCGACCGTGATGACACCCGGCAGGGACAGTGGCAGCACCATTCGCCAGAAGAAGCCGAGGCGGCTGCAGCCGTCGATCGACGCCGCCTCCTGCAGCTCCGTCGGGATCGCCCGGAGGAACGGCACGAGGATGATCACCGTCGTCGGGAGGGCGAAGGCGATCTGCGGCAGGATCACGCCGCCGAGGCTGTTCATCAGGTGCAGGTCCTTGACCAGGATGTACAGCGGCGTGATGGCGACCGTCATCGGGAACATGAGGCCCGCCGCGAACAGCGAGTACATGGCCCCGCGGCCCCGGAACTGGTACCTCGCCAGCACGAAGCTGACCATGAGGCCCAGGACGACGACGCCGATCGTCGTGGTCCCGGCGGCGATCGTCGAGTTGCCGATCTCCTTCCAGAACGTGCCGCCCCGCAGGACCTCGGCGTAGTTGCCGGGGTTCCACGGGGACGGCAGGCCGGACGGGTCGGTGGTGATCGCCGCGTTCGTCCGGAAGCCGCCGAAGATGATGTACAGCACCGGCGCCAGCATCAGGGCGATGAGGAGCAGCGCCACGAAGTAGACGACCGGGCTCCCCCAGGGCAGCTTCGCCTTGGGCGGCCGGGTGCTCCGGCGGACGCGGGGTGACCGGACTGCGATGGTGGCCATCAGCGCGCACCTCCCGTGATCGCGCCCTCGGTGTCGCGGCGCAGGACGAATCGCTGGTACAGCAGGGCGACGATCATCGAGATGACGAAGAGCACCACCGCGACCGCGTTGCCGTAGCCGTAGCTGCCGGCGTTACGCCCGTTGGAGACCATGTAGGTCGCCATCGTCGAGGTGCCCGCCGTCGAGGAGATGTACTGGCCCCAGATGATGTACACGAGGTCGAACAGCTGGAGCGAGCCGATGATCGAGAGGAACGCCCAGATGCGCAGCGTCGGGCCGAGCAGCGGCAGGGTGATCCGCCGCTGCATCTGCCAGTACGAGGCGCCGTCGATCGAAGCCGCCTCGTAGAGCTCCTCCGGGATGCCCTGCAGCCCCGCCAGGAAGATGATCACGGCGAAGCCGACGTACTTCCAGGTGATGATCCCCATGAGGGTCCAGATGGCGATCGACGGGTCGGACAACCAGTCCTTCGTCAGCCCGCCGAGGCCGATCTTCTCCAGCATGTCGTTGAAGGCGCCGGCGCTCTGGAGCATGAGGCCCCAGCCGGTCCCGACGACGACCTCGGAGATCACGTAGGGGATGAAGAGCAGGACGCGGATCACCGACTGCCCGCGCATCTTCCGGTTGAGCAGGAGCGCGAGCAGGATGGCCGCCGGCCCCTGGAGAACCAGGGAGAAGACCACGATGAACGCGTTGTGCTTGAGCGCGTCGTGGAACGTCGGGTCCTGGAGGATCGTCGCGTAGTTCTTCAGCCCGACGAAGTCGGTCGGGGGACCGTAGCCCTGCCAGCTGTAGAAGCCGTAGTACGCGGCCATCAACACCGGCACGATGACGAAGAAGACGAAGACGATCAGGGCGGGCCCGGACAGCACCGCGATCTCCAGACGGGCGCCCCAGCCGTTTCCACGGCGGCGGCGGCGAGACGGGAGCGGCGCCGTGGCGACGCCGCTCCCGTCCGCCGAGAGATCCACGGGCGAGCCCTGCGCCTGGCGCGAGTTCTCGCTGATGGATGTCATCGGATCGATGACCTACGACTTGGCCGCTGCGTCGTTGACGGCCTTGACGATCCCGGAGGGGTCGGTCTTGCCGGCGAGCATGTCGACCACACCGACGTTCAGTGCGTTGCCGACGTTCTGGCCGTAGACCGTGTCGAGCCACTGCGAGACGAACGGGGCGTCGTTGTACGCCTTGAGCACGTTCTGCAGGTACGGCTCGGTGACGGCCTTCTGCGACTCGGTGTTCACCGGCGGGGCGGAGAACGCCTTGTAGTAACCCACCTGGACGTCGGTCGACGCGATGTAGTTCATGAACTTGCCGCACGCGTCCTTGTCGGCCTGGGCCGAGCAGGAGTAGCCGTCGACGCCACCGAGGATCGAGCCGGGCTCACCGTCGCCACCGGGGACCTCCGGGAACGGGAACCAGTCGAGGTCGGCCAGCGGCTTCTGGTCCGGGGTCAGGGAGCCGATCACTCCCGGGTCCCAAGCGCCCATGAGCTCCATCGCGGCCTGGTGGTTCGCGAGGAGGCCGGCCGAGGAGCCCGCGCCCTGCTGGGCCGAGGTGGTGAGGAAGCCCTCGTTGAACGGCTGGGTGTCGGCGAACTTCTTGAGGTTCTCACCGGCCGTGATCCAGCACTGGTCGTCGAACTTCATCTCGTCCGCGGCCTTGGCCAGGGTGTCCGGGCTGCAGGCGCGCAGCGCGAAGAAGTAGTACCAGTGCGCCGCCGGCCACGCGTCCTTGGCGCCGAGGGCGATCGGCTGGACGCCGGCGTCCTTGAGCTTCTGCACGTCGTCGGTCAGGTCGTCGATCGTGGCGGGCGTCTCGGTGATGCCGGCCTGCTCGAAGAGGTCCTTGCTGTACCAGATGCCGCCGGGGAGCACGGCCACCGGCAGGGCGTACACCTTGCCGTCGAGGGAGTTGGCGCGGAACGAGCCGTCCGGGATGAGGCCGTGGGTCTCGTCCGAGATCATGTCCGTGAGGTCCATGAGCTGGCCGGCCTTGACCATCGCGGCCATCTTGCCGCCACCGCGCTGCATGAAGATGTCGGGCGCGTCGCCGGAGTTCAGGGCCGTCTGCAGCTTGCCGTCGAGGTCCTCGTTCTGGATCGACTGGATGCTGATCTTGATGTTCGGGTTCGCGGCCATGAAGTCGTCGACCGTCTTCTGCCAGAACTCCTTGCCGGCACCGGTCGTCGAGTTGTGCCAGAACGTCATCTCGACGGTCTTGCCGCCGTCGCTCGTCGAGCCTCCGCCCGAGCCGCCGCCATTGCCGTCGTCCCCGTCACCACAGGCCGCCAGGCCTGCCACGGAGAGGGCGACGACAGCCGTCGTCGCCAACGTCCTCCTGATGTTCATGCGAACGCCCTTCCTCTCATCATTGAGTAAGCGCGGCGCTCCACCACGCCGCGGGACACGCATCCTGGACGCCGACACCGGCCCGTCCCCCTTGACGGACCCGGCACAGACACCCGGGGAGGTCCACCGCCGTCGGCACGCGCGAGCGTTCCTTCAACGATGTAACTTCCCTCGTCAAGCACCCTCGCAGTCGCCGCCGGGGGTTGTCAATCTCGGTTGATAACGATGTAGACACCACTGGGGAACGGTTCGGGCATGGCCGCGCTACCACCGCCCCGAGGGCCTCTGGGCGGGCTCGAGGGACCCGCCGGGAGCGCGTCTGGACGGCGACCGAGCGGCTTCCGAGCGGCGTCCGGGCGGGGGGTGCGCGGGGGTGCGCACGGCGTGCGCGGCGCGTCAGGAACAGCGCGCGTCAGGACCGGCGCGGCGTGCTCTCGCGCTCGACGATCCGCATGGCGGCGAGGTGCAGCACCGGCTCCTCCGGCGCCTCGTCACCGCGGACCCGCCGGCACAGGAGGTCGACCGCCACCTCGGCGATCTCGCGCCGGCCCGGGTCGACGGTGGTGAGCGGCGGCGTCGTGTACTGCGCGTCGTCGGTGTCGTCGAAGCCGACGACCGCCACGTCCTCCGGGATGCGCCGACCGCGCACCTGGAGCGCGAACATCGCGCCCATCGCCAAGGCGTCGTTGAAGGCGACGACGCCGTCGACCTCGGCCCCGGAGTCGAGCAGCGCGGTGATCGCCCGGGCGCCGTTGGCGCGGTGCCACCCGTCGTCCGCGTAGCCGATCAGGCGCTCGTCCACCGGGATCCCGCGCGCCTCGAGCGCCTGGCGGTACCCCTCGAACCGGAGGTTCGCGGCACCGCCGGTGCGGCTGTGCAGCATGCCGACGACGGCGATGTGCCGCCGGCCCAGGTCCAGCAGCAGGTCCGTTGCGGCGCGCGCGCCCTCGGTGTTGCGCATCGTCACGTGGTCGACGGCGGAGGTGAAGATCTGCTCCCCGAGCAGGACGAGCGGGTAGTCGACCTTCAGCAGCGCCGCGTCCGTGCCGTCGAGCACGGCAGGACTGAACAGCAGCCCGTCGATGAGGCCGCGCTGCGGGGCGCGCAGGGCGTCGAGCTCGCCGTCCCGCGTGAAGCCCATGGGCTCGATGAGCACCTGGACGTCGTGCCTGCGGGCCGCAACCAGCACCTCGTCGGCGAGCTCGCCGAAGTACGGCTGGCCCAGCTCGGGCACGGCCAGGCCGATCATCCCGGTCCGGCCGGAGCGCAGGCTGCGGGCCGTCACGTTCACCTGGTAGCCGAGCTCGTCGATGGCCGAGAGCACGCGCTCCCGGGTCGCGGGACGGATGTACGGGTAGCCGTTCACGACGTTCGAGACGGTCTTCACCGACACGCCCGCGAGTCGGGCGACATCGGCCATGGTCGACACGGGCGTCCCTTCGTCACTGGGTCCCGGCCCGAGCCGCGCGCGACGAACGCCACGAGGGCGCGGCGGGATGCTCGCAATCTAGCGAACCGCGCGAGCCGCCGACAAAGGATTCGCCACCCGTTCGGCCCACGTCATGGCGCCAGGTGGCTGAGCCGCTCCTCGTACTCCGCCGTGCTGATCTCCCCGCGGGCGTACCGCAGGGCGAGCAGCTCCCGCGGGTTCACCGCGCCGGGCGGCGCGGGCGGCGTGCCGCCGCGACGGGCCCGGTCGGAGTCCCCGGTCGTGGCCCGCACGACGAGGTACACCACCGCGGCGACGACGAGCACCAGCAGCAGGCCGGACAGCCACATCCCGACGCCCATGCCGTACCCCATCCCGTGACCCCAACCCCAACCCATCACGTCGATCTCCTTCCGCCACCGGCGTCGGACGCGCCGTGCGGCCAGCGTGCGCGCGACCCCTGTGCGTCGGCTGAGCCCGGGATGAAGGTCCGATGAAGGCCGATCGGGTGAGAGGGGGCGCATGATCTCGTATCGATTCGATACACTCGGTCCCGACCGCTCCCGGTCGCGTCACCCAGGAGAACCACCCCATGCCCAAGGCCCTCACCGCCGGTCCACCCTGGCGCGTGATCCTGACCTTCGCCGTCCCGCTCCTCGTGGGGAACGTGATCCAGCAGGCGTACCAGATCACGGACGCGATGGTCGTGGGGCGCGTGCTCGGCGTCACCGCGCTGGCGTCGGTCGGCGCGACCGGGAGCTTCCTCTTCCTCCTCCTCGGCTTCGCCTGGGGCATGGCCACCGGGTTCGCGATCCCGACGGCGCAGGCCTTCGGCGCACGCGACGCCGCCGCCGTGCGCCGGTCCGTCGCCGCCGGGACCATCCTGTCCGCCGCCGTCAGCGCCGTCGTGACGGTGCTGGCACCCCTGCTCGCCGACCCGATGCTCCGGCTGCTCCGTACGCCGGAGGAGCTGCTCCCCCAGGCCACGACGTTCGCGGTCGTGAGCTTCCTGGGAGCCGGGGCCACCGTCTTCTTCAACTACCTCGCGGCGATCCTGCGGGCGATCGGCGACTCCCGGACCCCGCTCGTGTTCCTCGTGGGCAGCTGCGTGCTGAACATCGCCCTGGTGCTCGTCGCGGTCCCGGGGCTCGGCCTCGGCGTCGGCGGTGCCGCCCTCGCGACCGTGGTGTCGCAGGGTGCCGCGGCGGCCCTCTGCCACCTGCACATCACGCGGCGCGTGCCCACGCTGCACGTGCACCGCGAGGACTGGCGCGCCGCGCGCGGCGACCTGCGCCGGCACCTCGGGCTCGGCCTGCCGATGGGGTTCCAGGCGTCGATCATCGCCATCGGCATCCTGGCGGTCCAGGTGCGGCTGAACGAGCTCGGCCCGGACGCCGTCGCGGCCTACACGAGCGCGACGCGCGTCGACAACGTCACGATGGCGCTGCTCGGCTCGCTGGGCCTCGCCGCCTCCATGTTCGCCGCCCAGAACCTCGGTGCCCGGCGCCCGGACCGCATCCGCACCGGCGTCCGGCAGGCCCTCGTCATGACCGTGGCCGGCTCCGCCGTCCTCGGCCTCGTCGTGGCGGTGGCGGGCGAGGACCTCGTGCGGCTCTTCGTCGGGCCGGGCGAGGGGCGGGTGGTGGACCTCGCCGCGTACTTCCTGCGGGTCAACGGCAGCCTCTACGTGGTGCTCGGCGCGCTGTTCGTGCTGCGGGGAGCGCTGCAGGGCCTCGGCCACACCGCCGTGCCCACCATCACCGGCGCGCTCGAGCTCTGCTGCCGCGTCGCGGCCGCGATCGTCCTCGGCGCGCAGTGGGGCTTCCACGGCCTCGTGTGGGGCAACCCGCTGGCATGGTTCGCGGCGATCGCCGTCCTCGTCCCCGCCTACGCGCGGGCCCACCGGGCCCTCGGCGCGGACGCGCACGACGGCGTCGGGCTGGCGG
>JAEWYD010000329.1 GCA_023462275.1 Actinomycetes bacterium | reverse complement strand
GGCCGGCGGGCCCGGCGGCCAGCGGTCCGCCCGGGACGACGGGCGTCCCGGCGTCGGCGGCCGGCTCGTCGGCGGCGCGGCGGCTGCGCAGGCGCGGGTCGGCGAGGTCGTTGAGGCTCTCGCCCACCAGAGTCAGCCCGAGCACCGCGAGCACGATGGCCAGGCCCGGGAACACCGACGTCCACCAGATGTCGCTCGTGACGTCCGCGACGGCCTTGTTGAGGTCGTACCCCCACTCCGCGGCGGACGACGGCTCGATGCCGAAGCCGAGGAAGCCCAGGCCCGCGAGGGTGAGGATGGCCTCCGACGCGTTCAGCGTGACGATCAGCGGCAGCGTCCGGGTCGCGTTGCGCAGCACGTGCCGGCCCATGATGCGTACGTGGCCGGCGCCGATCACGCGCGCGGACTCGACGAACGCCTCGGCCTTGATCCGCACCGTCTCGGCCCGGATCACGCGGAAGTACTGCGGGATGAAGATCACGGTGATCGAGATCGCCGCCGCCAGGATGCCCTGCCACGCGTTGGACTGGCCGTGGCTGATGACGATCGCCATGACGATGGCGAGCAGCAGGGACGGGAAGGCGTACACGGCGTCGGCCACGACGACGAGGACGCGGTCGAGCCAGCCGCCGAAGTACCCCGAGACGAGGCCGAGGAGGACGCCGACGACGATCGACATCACGATCGCGACCAGGATCACGAGCAACGCCGTGCGCGAGCCCCAGATGACCCGGGAGAGCACGTCGTAGCCCCCGACGGTCGTGCCGAGCAGGTGCTCCGCCGACGGCGCCTGCTGCGTGCCGAAGGCGCCGTCGGGCGTCCGGAGCTGGGAGTAGCCGTACGGCGCCAGGACCGGGGCGAAGATCGCCGTCAGGACGAAGACGCCGCTGATCACGAGGCCGGCGACGAGCATGCCGCGCTGCAGGCCGACGCTCTGGCGCAGCTGGCGCACGATCGGCAGCCGGCGCCACAGGGAGGGCCGCCGCGGGGCGACGGGAGGCGTGGTCTCGGACATCTCAGTACCTCACCCGGGGGTCGATGAGCGCGGCGAGCACGTCGACGACGAAGTTGGTCACCGCGACGATCACCGCCAGCACGGCGACGAGGCCCTGCACGGCGACGAAGTCCCGCGCCTGCAGGTAGTGGGCGAGCTGGAAGCCCAGCCCCTTCCACTCGAACGTCGTCTCGGTCAGCACCGCCCCGCCCAGCAGCATCGCGATCTGCATGCCCATGACCGTGATGATCGGGATGAGCGCGGGCCGGTACGCGTGCTTGCGCAGCAGGAGGCGCTCCGGCACGCCGCGGGAGCGGGCGGCCTCGATGTACCCGGTGCCGAGGGTGCCGATGACGTTCGTCCGGACGAGGCGCAGGAAGATGCCCGCCGTCAGCAGGCCGAGCGCGAGGGCCGGGAGCACCGCGTGCTGGAGGACGTCGGTGATCGTGCCCCACTCGCCGGTCTGGATCGCGTCGATGATGTAGATGCCCGTCGGCTGGTTGAGGCGCTGGAACCGCACCTCGGTCGCCGTCGACGCGCGCCCGGCGACGGGCAGCCAGCCGAGCCCGCGGGCGAAGACGAGCTTGAGGATGAGGCCGGCGAAGAACACCGGCGTCGCGTAGCAGAGGATCGCGAAGACGCGCAGGACGGCGTCGGGCGCCTTGTCGCGGAAGTACGCCGCGCGGCGGCCGAGGGGGACACCCACGGCGAACGCGACGATGAGCGCGAAGAACGCGAGCTCGAGGGTCGCGGCGCCGAAGGTCGTCAGCACCTCCGTCACCGGACGGTTGTCGCTCAGCGTCGTGCCGAAGTCGCCGCGCAGGATGTTCCCCAGGTACTCGAGGTACTGGGTGAACACCGGCCGGTCGTAGCCGGCCTGGTGGACGCGCTCGGCGAGCTGCGCCGCGGGGAGCCGCCCACCCTGCGACGCGGTGATCGGGTCACCGGTCGAGCGCATCATCCAGAAGACCGTCGTCACGAGGATGAAGATGGTCGGGAAGATCAGCAGGAAGCGCACCAGCAGGTAGCGGCCGAACGTGCCGCCGCCCATGCGCCCTCGTCGGCGCGCGGGCGCCGGGGTCTCGTCGGCTGCCGCCTCGGGCAGCTCGGTGTTCGTGGCCATCTCTCTCACCCTCAGCCGTGGTCCTCGACGGGCCGGCAGCGTCGCCAGACCCGCAGGGCGGCTCGGGGGCCCGCCCGAGGTGGGCGGGCCCCCGAGTCACCGGTGCGTCACTGACGCTCGAGAGCCCCGTAACGGAACTTGAACGAGGCGTCGAGGGTGTCCTCGGCGCCGGAGATGCCGGTGCGGACGACCGCCACCTGCGCACCCTGGAGGTACGGGATGGTGGAGAGGTCCTTCGCGACGGCCTCCTGGATGTCCTCGATGAGCTTCGTGCGGGCGTCGGCGTCGGCCGTCGTCGCCTGCTCGAGGATCTTGTCGTTCACCTCGGCGTTGTCGTAGTGGTTGCCCAGGAAGTTCTCCTTGAGGAAGAACGGCGTGAGGTAGTTGTCCGCGTCGGAGTAGTCCGGGAACCAGCCGAGCTGGTAGGCCGGGTACACGTCGGAGGTGCGGTCCTTGGAGTACTGCACCCACTCGGTGGTCTGCAGGTCGACGGCAAACAGGCCGCTGGACTCCAGCTGGTCCTTGATCTGCGCGTACTCGTCCGCCGACGACGGGCCGTAGTGGTCGTTGGAGTACTGCAGGCTCAGCTGGACCGGCACCTGCACGCCGGCGTCGTTGAGGACCTTGGCGGCAGCGTTGACGTCGGGGCCGCCCTTGCCGTCGCCGTACATGTCCTTGAGGACCTCGGTCGCGCCGGTCAGGCCCTCGGGGACGAACGAGTACAGCGGGGTGTAGGTGCCCTTGTAGACCTCGTCGGCGATCGCCTGGCGGTCGATCAGGTCGGCCACCGCCTGGCGGACGGCGAGCGACTTGGCCGGGTCGGCGTCCGGCGTCGTGGTGCCGAACGGCATGGTGTCGAAGTTGAAGACGATGTAGCGGATCTCGCCGCCAGGACCGTCGACGACCTTGACGTCCTTGTTGGACCGCAGGTCCGCGATGTCGGTCGCCGACAGGCTGCGGTGCGCCACGTCGATCGTGCCCTGCTCGATCTCCAGGCGCAGGTTTGACGCCTCGGCGAAGTACTTGACGTTGACCTCAGCCGTCTTCGGTGCGCCGAGGATGCCCTGGTACTCCGGGTTCGCCTTGTACGAGATGAGGTTGTTCATGTCGTAGCTGGTGATCGTGTACGGGCCGGCGAACGCCTCACCCTTGACGATGTCCTGGTCCGGCGTCAGGGCGTCGGCCGAGAACACCTCCTCGTCCACGATCGGGCCGGCCGGGCTCGACAGGATCTGCGGGAAGATCTGGTCGTCCGCCGACTTCAGGTGGAAGACGACGGTGGTGTCGTCCTTCGCCTCGGTCGAGTCGAGGTTGTACAGCAGCGAGCCGGGGCCGTTGCCCGAGTCGGCGCCGCTGGCGAAGATCGACTGCATGCGGTCGAACGTGAACTTCACGTCCGACGCCGTCAGGTCGTGGCCGTTCGCGAACTTCAGGCCCGGCTTGAGCGTGACCGTGTACTCGGTCGGGCTCGTGAACTCGGCCGACTTCGCGATGTCGGGCTCGACGTCCGGGCTGCCGTACGGCGTGTTCATCAGGAACGGGTAGACCTGGTTCATGACGGCGAACGAGCCGTTGTCGTAGGAGCCGGCCGGGTCGATCGTCGTGATCTTGTCGGTCGTCCCGATCGTCAGGGCGGTACCGCCACCGCCCCCGTTCCCGTCGCTCGGCTCGTCCGAGCTGCCGCACGCGGTCGCTGCGGCGAGCACGGCGGTGATGCCGAGGGCCGCGGTGAGGCGGCGACGGCGTGACTTGGACACGAGTGGCATCCGACACCTCTTCCTGGATCCGGTGGCACGACGCCACCTGCGTTGCGTTCGTGGTTCATGCGTAGCACCGGCGTGTTACGCGAAAACGCGCGTCGGCCTGCCCCGGGCCGTCTCGTGGAGAAAGACTACTGTCTCAGGTGGTGGGAAATGGGACCGCTGTCCTACCTGCGTGCGTGCTGCTCGTCACAGCCTGCGGCTCAGACGGTGACCACGTGCGCCTCGGGGTCGCCCCAGTGCGCGCCCACCTCGAGCCGCACGGGGCCCCGCGGCGGAACGACGCGGCGCGCGGTGGGGTCCCATGCGCCGAGACGCGTGAGGTCGGCGTCGACCCGGACCCCGACCGCCCCGCCGGCCGGCACCGCCACGGCGCGGAACCCCACGAGGTGTCGTTCACCGCTCGGCGCGAGCCCGTAGACCTGGACGACGTGCCGGGCGTCCCGGTCGGAGTGGTTGCTGACGCGGGCTGTCAGCGTCACGGCGTCCCCGTCGCGCGCCGCGTCCACGAGCGCGGTGCTCAGCCGCGCGTATGACAGGCCGAACCCCAGCGGGTACGCGGCCTCGACACCGAGGTGCGCGAGGCGCCGCTGCCCGAACCAGCGGTCGTAGTGCGCGACGGTCGCGTCGCGGTCGAACGGCGGCAGGTGCTCCTCGGCGGTCGGCACCACGAACGGCAGCCGGCCGGAGGCGTCGACACGGCCCAGGAGCACGTCGGCGAGCGCGTGGCCGCCCGCCATGCCCGGGTACCACATGAGGACCAGGCCGGGAACCTCGTGGCGCCACTCCTCCATGAGCACCGTCCCCGCCGTGACGACGGCGACGACGGTCCTCGGGTTCGCCGCAGCGACGGCCCGGACCAGCGCCACGTCCGCGGGACGCAGCCGCAGGTCCGCCCGGTCACCGCCCGCCGTCTCGCCGCCGGCCATGCTCAGGCCCTCGTCGGCCGAGCCGAACATCCGCTGGCGCAGCGCCCGTTCGTCGTCGTCGGCCGGTTCCGGGTACAGGGCGACGAGCTCGGGCCGGGTCAGGATGTCGTTGCCGACGAACTCCCCCTCGTCCTCGGCGGTGTAGCCGACGACGACGACGGCGACGTCGGCGCCTGCGGCACGGCGCGCGGCGGCAGCCGGATCGGCCTCGGCCACGTGCTCGACGACGCCGTCGGGCAGCGCTGCCCGCAGACCCGCGAGCGGCGTGACGACCTCGGGCGCGCGCACGTCCGAGGACCCGTGGTCGCCCGTCGCCGGCAGGTCAGCCAGCCGTCCGAGCACCGCGACCCGCCGCACGGCCGAGGCATCGATCGGGAGCACGGGCGCACCGTCGACCGGCTCGTTGCGCAGCAGCACCATGGCGCGGGCGGCCGCCTCGCGGGCCAGCGCGCGGTGCTCCCCCCCGGCGACGACGTCGATCCCCGGGGCCTGCGCGGAACGGCCCGCGTAGTGGCGCAGCTGGGTGGCGAGCGTGCGCACGCCGGCCCGCTCGACGTCCGCCCACGACGCCGCCCCGGCGGCCAGGTCGTCGGCGAGGTGCGCCGCGCGCTGCTGCGCGAAGGGCGCCTCGACATCGAGGCCCGCGCGCAGCGCCGCCGTGCCGTCGCGCATGCCCCAGATGAAGTCGGTGATCACCGTGCCGTCGAAGCCCCAGTCGTCGCGCAGCACCTGCGTCAGCAGGTAGGCGTGCTGGCCGGCCCACTCGCCGTTCACCGAGTTGTAGGCGCTCATCACCGCCGAGGCGCCGGCCTCGATCGTCTGGCGGAAGTGGGGCAGGAAGAGCTCGTGCAGGGTCGCCTCGTCGATCTGGACGTCCACGCTGAACCGCGCGTTCTCCATGGAGTTCAGCGCGTAGTGCTTCGCGCACGGGATCGCGTGCGGCGCGACGCCTCGCGCGAGCGCCGCGCCCATCGCCCCGAGCAGGGCCGGGTCCTCCCCGTACGTCTCCTGCGCCCGCCCCCACGCGGGGTGCCGCGGGAGGTTGATGCACACGCCGCCGAAGAAGTTGCCGCCCTGGGCCCGCACCTCGGCGCCGATCGCCGCGCCGACGCGTTCCTCGAGCTCGGGGTCCCACGTCGCGCCGCGGGCCATGGACACCGGGAACGCGGTGCTGCGGCCGACGACGCAGCCCCGCGGTCCGTCCACGAAGAGCAGGCCCGGGATGCCGAGCCGGGGCACGGCGCCCAGCGGCAGCGGTCGCAGGTTGTAGCCCTCGAAGAGGATCTCGGCCATCCCCGGCCAGAACGGCGTGTCGCCGTCGAGGAGGCCTAGCCGCTCGGCGTCGTCCAGCGCGGCGTACAGGCCGCGGGCCTCGGCGACGGCGTCGGCGCCGTCCCGCACCCGCTGCACGGCGGCGTCGAAGGCGGTCGGGGTGGGGGCGTCGTCGCTCATGCGAGCGGGTCTACCACAGGCCGCCGCGACGGGCGCGACGCGACCGTCGCAGCGGGGTCCGGCTCAGCCCAGCCGCACGCGCTCGCCGAGCTCGGGTACGACCGCCGTCCAGCCGAGGTCCCGCCGGATGCGGCGGGCGAGCGCGCGGGAGCCCTCGGGCTCGCCGTGCACCACGTACACGACCTGCGGCGCGGACGGCATCTCGCCCAGCCAGGCCAGCAGCTCGTCGGCGTCCGCGTGGACGGAGAACTCCTCGTCCGCCACGACCTCGGCCTCGACCGGCACGTAGCGGCCGAACATCTTGAGCTCGTCCGCGCCCTCGAGCAGCGCGCGGCCCCGCGTGCCGACCGCCTGGTAGCCGGTAAGGACGACCGTGTTCCGCGCGTCGGGCAGCATGTGCCGCAGGTGGTGCACCACCCGGCCGCCCGTGGCCATCCCGGAGGCCGACACGATGACACAGGGCTCGTGCGGCTCGTTGAGAGCCATGGACTCCTCGGGGGTTCGCGCGGCACGCAGCCGCGGGAGGTGCGCCAGCTCGGGGTCGATGTCCGGCCGGAGCTCCGCGCGCAACGACCCGCGGCGGTAGACCTCCAGCGCGGCGAGCGCCATGGGGCTGTCGACCCAGACGGGCACGGCGGGGATCCGCCCCGCCGCGACCATGTCCGACAACGCCTTGAGCACCAGCTCCGTGCGGTCGACGGCGAAGGCGGGCACCAGGACGGACCCGCCCCGCGCGATCGTGCGGCGGACGGCGTCGGCGAACGGCTCGTGCGGCTCGCCCGCCGGCCGCGGGTGGCTGCGGTCGCCGTACGTGGACTCGACGACGACGGTCGCGGCGGCCGGCGGCGTCGCGCGGGCCCGGAGCACCGGGTGCGCCGTGCGGCCGAGGTCGCCGGAGAACAGGACCGTGGAGCCGTCGATGGTGACGAGAGCGGACGCCGAGCCCAGCACGTGACCCGCCCGCCGGAACGTCAGCCGCAGGCCGTCCCACGGCTCGGTCGGCTCGTCGAAGGGAAGGACGCGGAAGCGCCGGACGGCCGTGCTCGCGTCCGCGGCGGTGTAGAGCGGCAGGGGCGGCGCGTGCTTGGACCAGCCGCCCTCGCGCGCCAGCTCGGCGTCCCGCTCGTTCAGGAATCCGCTGTCGCGGAGCACGATCTCCGCGAGCGCCGCCGTGCCCTCGGTCAGCCACACGGGCCCGCGGAAGCCGTCCCGCACGAGCGCAGGCAGGTACCCGCAGTGGTCCAGGTGGCAGTGCGACAGGACGACGCCGTCGATCGATGCCTCCGGGACGGGGAAGGGCGCCCAGTTGCGGCGCCGCAGCTCCCGCTCCCCCTGGTACATGCCGCAGTCGACGAGCACGCGGCGGCCGTGCCGCTCCACGAGGAACCGGCTACCGGTCACCGTGCCGGTGCCGCCGAGGAAGGTGAGCGAGGCCGGACCGTCGGCGTCCATGACCCCAGCGTGCTCCTCGGCGGCCCGCGAGTGGAGGGCGGCGCCGGGTGATTCGCCCGCCGCGCGACGCACCGCGAACCCGGGGGCCCGGATGCGGGCTGCGCGCGGCGACCGGAGGATGGCGGGACACCGACCGCACGCGAAGGGAACCGCGATGACCGACGACGGCGCGACGAAGGTGGCGGAGCTCATCACGGGCCACCGCTTCGCGATGATGACGACGCGGGCCCCCGACGGCACCCTGGTGAGCCGTCCGATGACGCTCCAGGAGACGGAGTTCGACGGCGACCTGTGGTTCTTCGCCGAGCGCGGCTCCCGCAAGCTGGCGCACCTCGCGGTCGATCCCCAGGTCAACGTGACCGTGGGCTCGGGCGCCACCTGGGTGTCGCTGACGGGCACCGGCGTCGCGGTCGACGACCCCGAGCGCAAGCGCGAGCTCTGGAACCCGGCGCTGGACGCATGGTTCCCCGGCGGGCCCGACGACGACTCGGTCCTGCTGCTCACCGTGGCCGCCGAGTCCGCAGAGTACTGGGACACCCCCGGCGGCCGGCTGGCCACGCTCGTGAGCTTCGCGAAGGCGAAGATCACCGGCGAGCGGTACGACGGCGGGGAGAACGAGCGGGTGGAGCTCTAGCTGTAGTTCCCCGTGAGGTTGTGAACGCGGTCGGCTGGGGTGAGGCCTCCGATAGCGGTGTGGGCTCGATGCTGATTGTAGTCGTGGAGGAACGTCTCGTAGGCGGCTTCCCGCTCGGCTTCACTGGAGTAGGGCCTGGCGTAGGCCCATTCGACCATCAGGGTCCGGTTGAACCGCTCGGCTTTCCCGTTCGTCTGCGGCCGGCGAGGTCTGGTGCGCTTATGCTTGATGTCTGGGCCGAGAGCTTGTCTGAAGTCGCCGGACCGGTAGCAGGACCCGTTGTCGGTCATCACCGCCTCCACGGTGACGCCGATGGTGTCGAAGAAGGCGTTCGCCCGGTTCCAGAAGCCGGCGGCGGTGTGTTTCTTCTCGTCGTCGAGGATCTCGGAGTACACCAGCCGGGAGTGGTCATCGACGGCGTGGTGCAGGTACCGATACCCGCGTGATGGGGACGCCTTCGCGCGGGCCGCCTTGGTGCGGGCCGACTGCGCCCGCAGGTCCTGGACTGAACCGCGGCCGTGAGCCCGCCAGCCGCCGCCGTCGGGGATCCGGCCCAGCTTCTTGACGTCGACGTGGACCAGCTGCCCGGGAGCATCGACCTCGTAGCGGTGCGGTTGTGGTCGCCGCACCGGCAGCCCGGTGGCCTGATCGATGCACTCCAGCTTCGGCATCCGGTAGCGGGCCAGCACCCGTCCCACCGTCGACCGCGGGATGCCCAGGTGGTAGCCGATGCGGTGCGGACCCCACCGCTTGGTGAACCGCATGGCGATGATCCGCCGTTCGGTGCGCTGCGCCAGCCGGTGCGGGCTGCGGTGCGGACGGCTGGAGCCATCCTGCAGCCCGGCCCCGGATCGGTGGCGGCGCACCCAGCGGGACACGGTGGCCGGGGAGACCTGGAACCGTTCGGCCACGCGGCGCTGGGACCAGCCGGCCTCAACAACCAGGGCGACCATCCGGCGCCTACCCTCGACGGTCATCGGTGCATTACGGTGAGTCATGGAAGACCTCCGGTTCGAGTGAGTGTGGTTACCCACTTCGATATCGGAGGTCTTCTTTCACCTCAAATCCCGATCACAACCTCCCGAGGAAGTACACCTAGGCATCGGCCGAGCCCACCGCAGGCGACTAATACTCATGCTCATCCACGACCGCGACGTCATCACCAGCGACCGCACAACCGGCGAAATCATCGCCTACCACCGCATCGATCTGTCGCGCGTCAGACTTAGTGGCAGGGCCGTTATGTAGGTCCTGAAGGAGAGTCAGACATGGGTAGACCACCCTCGATTCCGGCGGAGAAGAAGACCCGGATGGGACTGCTGAAGGTTTGGTTGACTCTGGGGTTTATGCCGCCAGGGCAGCTGTTGTGAGGTGAACAAGCTCGTATTCAACCGGGGTCAGTTTACCCAAACGGCGCTGCCGACGCTTCCGGTGATAGGTCCGCTCGACCCAGTGCACGATTGCTGTGCGCAGCTGTGCTCGGGAGGCCCACTGGCACCGGTTGAGGACGTTCTTTTGCAACACAGCGAAAAATGATTCCATCGCCGCATTGTC
This sequence comes from Actinomycetes bacterium, assembly GCA_023462275.1. Taxonomy (GTDB): domain Bacteria; phylum Actinomycetota; class Actinomycetes; order Actinomycetales; family Cellulomonadaceae; genus Actinotalea. The sequence goes on along the minus strand of JAEWYD010000329.1, from coordinate 402 downwards.
CCCAGCGGCACCGACCCGGCCCATCGAGGCGATCAGCCCGAGACGTTTCAGCGTCTGCTGAAATTTTCGCGACCTGAATTGTGAGCCGCGGTCGGAGTGCACGACGCTGCCGGCTACAGCGTGTGGCCCGCCGCGACGGGCCACAGCGTCCTCAATCGCCGCCACAGCCAGGCGGGACTTCATCTGCGAGTCGAGGGCATAACCGACGATCCTGTTGCTGAACACGTCCTTGACCGCGCACATGTACAGCTTGCCTTCATCAGTGCGATGTTCCGTTATGTCAGTTAGCCACAGTTCGTTGATCCGGCTGGCGGTGAAGTCACGATTGACGAGGTCATCACACACTGGTGGTCCCGGTTTCTTCGCGTGTTTCCGAGCTCTCTTCACCGCCTGGGAAAATAG
>JAEWYD010000328.1 GCA_023462275.1 Actinomycetes bacterium | reverse complement strand
TCGAGGCGCTCACCGAGGCCGCCCACGCCGCCGACCCGGCCGCGGCCGTGGCCGCCGCGGCGGAGTTCCTGCGGCGGCCGGCCGACGCCGTCGTCGCCATGCACCGGCCCGTGCTGCCCGCGCTCCTGGAGGTGCTGAGCGAGGCGACCCGGCGCTGGACGACCGGCACGGTGCCCGCCCACGACCCCTACCTGCGGACGGGCGAGCTTCTCGTCGCCCACGTGACCGGGGAGGGCCCGGGCGTGCGCGTCGTCGCCCTCGAGCAGCACCGGCCGGCGACGGAGAAGCACCGAGTGGTGGCCGGCTGACCTGTGTGGCCGGCTGAGGACCGGCCGAGCGGCGACTAGCCGACCACGTGCGAGAGCAGCCAGTACATGAGCGCCGCGACAGAGGCAGCCGCCGGGATGGTCAGCACCCACGCCACGGCGATGTTGCCCGCCACGCCCCAGCGCACGGCCGACAGGCGCTTGGTCGAGCCGACGCCCATGATCGCCGAGGTGATCGTGTGGGTCGTCGAGACGGGCGCCTGGAAGGCGAACGCCGTCGTGTAGAGGACCGACGCCGCGACGGACTCGGCGACGAACCCGCGCGCCGGGTCGAGCTCGATGACCCGGCGGCCGAGGGTGCGCATGATGCGCCAGCCGCCCGAGTACGTGCCGAGCGAGATGGCCGAGGCCGCGGCGAGCTTCACCCACAGCGGGATGGTGTCGCCGTCCTGCAGCCCGCCGGCCACCAGCGCGAGCACGATCACGCCCATCGTCTTCTGCGCGTCCTGGAGGCCGTGGCCGAGGGCCATGGCGGCCGCCGACGCCGTCTGCGCGATGCGGAAGCGGCGCGTCACCTTGTGCGGGCTCGCGTTCCGGAACAGCCAGAGCAGCCCGACCATCACGAGGAACGCCAGCGTGAAGCCCACGATCGGCGAGATGATCATCGGGATCACGACCTTGTCGAGGATCACGGACCAGTGCACCGTGATCCCGGCGGCTACGCCGACGCCGGTCAGCGCGCCGATCAGCGCGTGCGACGAGGAGGACGGCAGGCCGAACCACCAGGTGATGAGGTTCCAGACGATCGCGCCGATGATGGCCGAGAGCACCATGACGAGACCCAGGTGGGTGCTCCCCGCCTGGTTGATGTCGATGATGCCGCTGCCGATGGTGTGGGCGACCGACGTGCCCAGCATGGCGCCGAGCAGGTTGAACACCGCCGCCATGAGCAGCGCGGCACGGGGCGTCAGCGCCCGCGTGGACACCGACGTCGCGATCGCGTTCGCAGCGTCGTGGAACCCGTTGGTGTAGTCGAAGCCGAGCGCGAACGCGACGACGAGGACGACCAGCGCCGTCTCCACGGGGCTCAGGACTCCTTGAGGGCGATGGTCTCGACGAGGTTCGCCACGCGCTCGAACCCGTCGGCCGCCGCCTCGAGGGCGTCCACGACGTCCTTGAGCTTCATCAGCAGGATCGGCTCGAGGCCGTCGTTGAACAGCTCCGCGACGAGCTTGCGGTACGTGCGGTCGCCCTCGTTCTCGAGGCGGTTGATCTCGACCCAGTACTCGCCGAGGTTCTTCATGGCCCGCAGCCGCGGCATGGCGTCCGCGGTGAGCTCGGCGCACCGGCGCAGCACGTCGACCTGCTTGATGACCAGCGGCGGCAGCTCGTCGAGCTGGTAGAGGACCACCAGGTCGCCGGCCTCCTCCATGAAGTCCATGCAGTCGTCCAGGCGCGCGGCGAGCGTGTAGATGTCGTCGCGGTCGAACGGCGTCACGAACGTCTGGTTGAGGTTCCGCATGATCGTGTGGGTGGCCTCGTCCGCGTCGTGCTCCGCCTCGCGGAGCCGGGTGGCGATGGCCTTCCGCTCGTCCTTGGGAGCGCCCAGGAGCTCGCTCAGCAGGTCCGCGCCCCGCGTGAGGTGCTGGGCCTGCTCGGCGAGGAGGTCGAAGAAGGAGGCATTGCGCGGGGTGAGGCGCAGACGCACGGGAGTCTCCACAGAAAGGAGGGGGTCGGTCGCCTCAGGGTAGGCGAGCCACCAGGTGAACGCACAACCCCCGGGGTGTCGCGGAGGTGTCCGACCGGTAGATGCTGGTCGACGCCGGGCCGGGAGCGCCTCTCGGCGCGAAGGCCGCTCGGAGCGGCTGGAAATGGAGCCCGGGGCTACCGCGACCCGGCGTCGAGGCCCCATCGTAAGCAGGCCGCGGCGTCGGCGACATCCCGGGAGCGGGTGAGGCTCGCCTCAGTCCAGCGTCCCGTCAGTCCAGCGTCCCGGCCCGCCACAGCTGCGCGGCCCGCTCGAGCTCCTCAGCGGTGCGCACGAGCCCGGAGGCGCCCCGCGTGACGCGGCCGGCGGCGTCGACGTCGTCCATGAGGTCGGCGTCCACGGCCGAGCCGGTCGCGAGCACCCGGCAGAACGCCCCGGCCCGCTCGAGCGCCACGGCGAGGTCCGCGGTGTACACGCCGGAGAGGACGGCGTCCGCCAGCGCGCGCACCTCGTCCGGTCCCGGCGGGCTCGCCACGCCCGCGACGGCGTCGTGCACCTCGGCGCGCGACGTGCCCAGGCGGTAGCGGGCGGCGACGGCCGGCGCGTCCCGGCGCACCCACTCCCGCAGCAGGTAGAGCCGCCACAGGGCGCCGGGCAGCGTCGCCGGCGGGCTGTCGGCCCACAGCTCCGCGATCGTGTCGAGGC
>JAEWYD010000327.1 GCA_023462275.1 Actinomycetes bacterium | reverse complement strand
GGCCGGTGCCGGGGCGACGGCGGGGGGCATCGGCGCCGCGACCGGCGGCACCGGCGGGGCTGCGGACCGCGCGGCGATGGCGGCGTCGATGGCGGGTTCACCCAGGCCCTTGAGCCAGTCGACGAGACCGGGGTACGCGCTCGGGTTGCCGGCCACGGCGACCCGGAGGTCAGGGCGGAGGGCGGCGATGTCTGCGAGGACCTGAGCGGGCGTCGCGGGATCGGCGGCCTGCGCGGCGGTGAAGCTCTCCGGCTCTGTCACGGGGTCGTTCCTCTCTCAGCCCTGCGGCGGGGGACGCCGGCTGGCGGCAGACGGTCGCCTGGCAGCCCCGGCGCCCACGGCGAACGGTAGCGCCACGCGGGCGGCCCGCGTCAGGCCCGCACGGGCGACGAGCGGGGCGCACCCGCCGTCGCGTCCGCCCGTCAGCCCAGAGTCGGGAAGACCGCGAAGTACGCGAGCATGAGGATCAGGATCGCGGCGCCGCCGCAGGCGGTCACCAGCGTCCAGACGCCGGCCGCCGACCGGGCCGCCGCGGGGACGTGGCGGCGTCGCCCGTCGAGGATCCGGTACATCAGGACGACGCCGGCGACCACGGCGGAGATGGCGACGGCTCGCACGCCGAACCAGCCGCCCTGCACGACGGCGGTGCTCGTCCGGTAGTTCTGGGCCAGGTTCGCCACGACCAGGAGGTACGCGGCGAGGCCCAGGAGCGAGACGCCGGCACCCGCGGCCATGGTCACCAGCGGCGCGCGCACACCCGAGGCGAGCAGCCGCTCGCGCCGCCCGCGCAGGCGCCGCACCCCGCTGATGACCGGTCCGACGAGCAGCGCGCCGTACCCGGCACCGAGCGCCGCCAGCAGGAGGCTGCCCTCGGCGAACCACCGCGGTCGCTCGACAGGGTCGGCCCGGAAGCGCTGGTACGGCTGCGCCCCCGCGATGCGCGGCTCGGCGTGCGCGGTGTCCGGCAGCCCGAGCACCCACGCCGACAGGTCGCGCGCGAAGTGCGGGGCGAGCCGGTCACCGATCTTCAGGCCGTGGTTCGCGCCCGCGTAGTAGCGCAGCGTCCAGTCGTCGTTCCCGGCGATGTCCAGGTCGTCGATGAGCCGCTGCGCACCCTGCACGGTCGGCATCGCCGCGTCACCGGTGCCGTAGACGATGAGCATCGGCTGGCGCATGCGCCGCTGGAACGCCTGGGCGTCGAAGTCCACGTACTCGAACCCGCCGCCGGGGAACTCCATGCCGACGATCCGCGGGATCGCGCGGAGCACCTCCACGGGCACGCCCGTCGCCCGCAGGTAGGAGTCGCACGCGAAGGCCGCCTGCTGCCGCGGTGGCACGACGGGGGCGGCGACGAGCACGGTGAACGCGACCGCAGGGTTGTCGGCGGCCATCACGGGGACGATCCAGGCGCCCTCGCTCTCGCCGTAGACCCCGACGCGGTCGGGGTCGACGCCGGGCAGGCCGCGCAGCAGGTCCACGCTGCGCAGGTAGTCGTTCGCCATCCCCACGTAGTCGCGCGAGCGCGTGGTGTACGTGTCCAGCCGCTTGTTCGGCACCATCGTGACGATGCCGGCACTGGCCATGGCCTCCGCCTGCTCCACGAACGCGATGTCGAACTTCCCGGTGCCCGCCCCGTGCACGAACACGACACCGGGCCGCGGGCCCTGGGCGCCGATCGGCTCGAGCACCCGGGCCTCGACCGTTGCGCCGGTGAGCTCGACCGTGACGATCGACGACGCGACGTCGTACGTGCCGACGGGGTCCGTGCCCGCGGACCCGCCGATCGTCGTGTCGTCCGTCTGCACCGTGATGGTCTCCGCCATCGGCACCGGGTTCCAGCCCGGACCGGACACGACGCCGACGACGCCGAGCCCCAGCACCGCCGCGGCACTGGTGACGGCGATGCGGTAGCGCACGCCCGGAGTCTAGCGACCGGGCCCGCGCCGACCCGCTGGTCAGCGCCGCGGACGCCGGTCGCGCGCCGCCGTCAGAAGCCCAGGCGCCGCAGCTGCTGGGGGTCCCGCTGCCAGTCCTTGGCCACCTTCACGTGGAGGTCCAGGTGCACCGGCGAGCCGAGCAGCGCCTCGATGCCCCGGCGCGCCTGCGTGCCGACGTCGCGCAGCCGGGACCCGCCGCGCCCGATGACGATCGCCTTCTGGGAGTCGCGCTCCACGAAGAGGTTGACGCGCACGTCCAGCAGCGGGTGCTCGGCGTCGCGGCCCTCACGCGGGACGATCTCGTCGACGACGACGGCGAGGGAGTGCGGAAGCTCGTCGCGCACGCCCTCCAGCGCCGCCTCGCGCACGAGCTCGGCGACCATCACGGCCTCGGGCTCGTCCGTCAGCTCGCCGTCGGGGTACAGGGCCGGCCCCTCGGGCAGGTGGCCGAGGACCACCTCGACGAGCGTGTCGACCTGGTACCCGTCGACCGCGCTCACCGGCACGATGTCGGCCCAGTCGCCGAGCCCGTCGAGCGCGAGCAGGTGCTCGGCGAGTCGGCCCTTGCCCACGAGGTCCGCCTTGGTGGCGACGGCGACCACGGGCGTGGCGGCGTGGGCCGTGCCGAGCTGGCCGAGCTGCTCGGCGATGAACCGGTCGCCAGGACCGACCCGCTGGTCCGCGGGCACGCAGAAGACGACGACGTCGACCTCGGCGAGCGTGGCCCGCACGAGGTCGTTGAGGCGCTCCCCCAGCAGCGTGCGCGGCCGGTGCAGGCCGGGCGTGTCGACCAGGACGAGCTGGGCGTCCGGTCGGTGCACGATGCCCCGGATGACGTGACGCGTGGTCTGGGGCCGGCCCGACGTGATCGCGACCTTCTGCCCCACGAGGGCGTTCGTCAGCGTGGACTTGCCGGCGTTGGGCCGGCCCACCACGCACGCGAACCCGGAGCGGAACCCGGGCGGTGTCTCGGTCACGATCTACTCCTCGTCCTGCGCCGCGCGTTCCACGAGCACCGTGGCGAGCTGCCGGCGTCGGCCCTCCACGCGGTCCGCCGTGAGCCGGAGCCCGTGCGCCTCCGCGCTCGAGCCGGCCAGCGGCACCTTGCCCAGGGCCTTCGCGAGCAGTCCGCCCGCCGTGTCCACGTCGTCGTCGTCGATCTCGATGCCGAACAGCTCCCCGAGCTCGTCCAGCGGCAGCCGCGAGGGTACCCGGAACGCGCCGTCGCCGAGGTCCTCGACCTCCGGCGCCGCGCGGTCGTGCTCGTCGGTGAGCTCGCCGACGATCTCCTCGAGCGCGTCCTCGATCGTCACGAGCCCGGCCACGCCGCCGAACTCGTCGACCACCATCGCCATGTGGGACGCGCCCGCCTGCATCTGCCGCAGCAGGTCGTCCACCGGCTTGCTCTCGGGGACGAAGGCCGGCGCCCGCATGAGCGCATCCACCGTGACGTCGCTGTCCCCCACGCTGTGGACGTGGCGCACGACGTCCTTGAGGTAGAGCACACCGCGGACGTCGTCGACCGAGTCGCCCACGACGGGCACGCGGGAGAAGCCGGACTTGAGGAACAGCCCGAGCGCCTTGCGCAGCGGGGTGCCGGTAGTGAGCGTGATCATCTCCGTGCGCGGCACCATGACCGCGCGCGTGATCGTGTCGCCCAGCTCCAGGACCGAGCGGAACATCTCCCGCTCCTCGTCCTCGATCAGCTCGGACTCGCTCGCGCGGTCCATGACCGCGCGCAGCTCGGCGTCGCTCAGCGGCCGTCGCGTCGCGCCGACGAGCCGCCCGAGGGGCAGCGCGGCCGCCCGGGCGAGGCCCAGGAGCCCGCCCGTCACGGCGAGCACCCCGATCGGGAACCGCGAGCCCGCGGTGCGCGGCAGGGCCCGCACGACGACGAGGGCGGCCGCCGCGACGACCGTCAGCGCGAGCAGCAGCACCTGCCACCAGCCCAACCCGGCGCCGGCGAGGGCGACCGTGAGCGACACCGCCGCGACGACCTGCAGGACGACGGCGACGACGGCCGCCGACGCCGCGGTGCCGGCGGCGTCCTCCAGCAGCCGCCTGTGCCGCTCGGGCACGTCCTCACCGAGCAGCGTCGCCCGCGCGACCGCCGTCTCGCCCGCGACCAGGAGCGCGGCGAGCAGCATCGCGACAGCGGCGACGACGACCAGCCAGCCGACCGGCGCGCCCGTCATCGTTCGGCGAGGAAGGTGAGCAGGAGGCGTCGCTGGAGCGCGAACATCTCCTTCTCCTCCTCCGGCTCGGCGTGGTCGAAGCCGAGGAGGTGCAGGATCCCGTGCGTCGTGAGGAGGAGCAGCTCTTCCGCGGTGGAGTGGCCGGCGCGGCGCGCCTGCTCGGCCGCCACCTCCGGGCACAGCACGACGTCCCCGAGCAGGCCGGGTGGCGTCGGCTCGGAGTCCGAACCGGGACGCAACTCGTCCATCGGGAACGACAGCACGTCGGTGGGCCCGGGCTCGTCCATCCACTGCACGTGGAGCTCGCTCATCACGTCGCTCGTGACGAGCAGGATCGACAGCTCCGTCTGGGGGTGCACGTGCATCGCGTCGAGCACGTGGCGGGCGAGCGCGGCAAACTCCGCCTCGTCGACGGCGTACCCGGACTCGTTGTTGACCTCGACGCTCACCGTTCGCCACCCTCCCGGCCGGCCGCACGGACGTCCCACGCGGCGTACGCCTCGATGATGTCGCCGACGAGACGGTGCCGGACCACGTCCTCGGACGTGAGCCGGCAGAACGCGACGTCGTCGACCCCGCTCAGGATGTGCTCGACGACGCGCAGCCCCGACGTCGTCCCGCCCGGGAGGTCCACCTGGGTCACGTCGCCGGTGACGACCATCTTCGAGCCGAAGCCCAGCCGGGTGAGGAACATCTTCATCTGCTCGGTGGAGGTGTTCTGCGCCTCGTCCAGCACGATGAAGGCGTCGTTGAGCGTCCGTCCGCGCATGTACGCCAGCGGCGCCACCTCGACCGTGCCCGCCTCGATCAGCCGGGGGATCGAGTCGGGGTCGACCATGTCGTGCAGCGCGTCGTAGAGCGGTCGCAGGTACGGGTCGATCTTCTCGCTGAGCGTGCCGGGCAGGAACCCCAGCCGCTCCCCCGCCTCGACGGCGGGCCGGGTCAGCACGATGCGGTTGACCTGCTTGCCCTGCAGCGCCTGCACGGCCTTCGCCATGGCGAGGTAGGTCTTGCCCGTGCCCGCCGGGCCGATGCCGAACGTGATGGTGTTGCGGTCGATCGCGTCGACGTACGTCTTCTGGCCCACGGTCTTGGGCCGGATGGTCCGCCCGCGCGACGACAGGATGTTGTGCGTCAGCACCTCGGAGGGCCGGCTCGCCGTGGCCCCCGTGAGCATGCGCACCGCGCGGCTCACGACGTCGGCCGTCAGGGGCGTGTCGGTCGCCGCCACCTCCAGCAGCTCGTCGAGCAGGCGCGTGGCGAGCCCGACGTCGGAGGGCGGACCCTGCAGGGTGATCTGGTCGCCGCGGGCGTGCACCCGGACGCGCGGGAAGCCGGCCTCGACGGCGCGGAGCACCTCGTCGTTCGGGCCCAGGACGACGACGGCCGGCAGGTGGGCGGGGAGGATGATGCGGTGCTCGACGTCGCCGGTGCCGCCGCCGTGTGCTGGTGTCGTTGCCATGGGATCGGCCGCTACGACCGGGCCTCCTCGTCGCTGGTGGGTTCCGCCATGCTAACCGGGCGCGTCACGCGGGCGACCAGCCCAGACGCTGCCCGCCGATGACATGGCCGTGCACGTGGAACACGGACTGGCCGGCCTCGGCGCCCGTGTTGAACACGAGGCGGTACTGACCGCCGGACTCCCGCGCCGCCACGTCGTCGGCCAGCCGCACCACGGCCGCGAGCAGGGCCGGGTCCGCCGCTGCGAGCTGCGCGACGTCGACGTGGTGGTCACGTGGGACGACGAGCACGTGGAGCGCGGCCTGCGGGTTGAGGTCGCGGAACGCCACGGCGGCGTCGCTCTCGGCGACGACCGTGGCGGGGATCTCCCCCGCGACGATGCGGCAGAACAGGCAGTCGGGAGCGGTCACGGGCGCCATGACGCCAGGGTAGTGCGCGGCCCCGACGCCGGTCCCCCGGGAGCGTTCGCCCTCAGGCCCAGCGGCCGAGCCGCTCCGCGAGGAGCGCGAGGGCGACCGGGCCCGCCGTCGACGTGCGGAGCACGTGCGGTCCGAGCCGCACGGCCACTGCTCCGGCAGCCGTCAGGGCCGCGACCTCGTCGTCGGCGATCCCCCCCTCCGGCCCCACGACCACGAGCACTGACGCGCCGTCGTCGTCCGGGCCCGGGAGCGGCACGGCACCCAGGGGCAGGGCGGCCTCCTCGTGCAGGACGAGGGCGACACCCCCGGTGGCGACGACGTCCCGCACGCGGGCTGCCAGCCGGGCCGTGTCGACGGCGTCGGCGACCAACGGCAGGTGCGCGCGGCGGGCCTGCTTGGTCGCGGTCCGGACGGTCGCGACCCACCGCGCGTGGCTCTTCGCGGCCCGGTCGCCGCGCCAGACGACGACGGAGCGCGCCGCCTGCCAGGGCACGACCTCGTCGACCCCGACCTCCGTGGCCGCCTCGACGGCGAGCTCGTCACGGTCGCCCTTCGCCAGGGCCTGGGCCAGCACGAGCCGCACCGCCGGCGCCGCCTCGTCGGCCCGGCGCTCCACCTCCAGAGTCAGACGGCCCGGCTCGACCGACGCGATGCGGCACTCCAGGCGCGCACCGCGACCGTCGACGACGTCGACCCGCTCCCCGGGGCGCCGCCGCTGCACGACGCCGGCGTGTCGCGCCTCGGCGCCCTCGAGGACGAAGGTCGCCCCGGCGGCGTGCCGGTCGAGGTCGCCCGGCTCGGCGAGGAAGACCGGAGCCGTCACGCCGTCACCGGCCGGCGAGCTTGTCGCGCAGCCGGGCGAAGACGCCCGACTGGGCGGAGGCCAGCCGTGCCTCCGGCCGCTCCTCACCGCGCAGGGCGGCGAGCTCGCGCAGCAGGCGCTCCTGCTCGGGGTCGAGGGTCGTCGGCACCTGGACCTCGACGTGGACGTGCAGGTCGCCGCGACCGACGCCCTGGAGGTGCCCGACGCCGAGCCCCTTCTGGACGAGCACCGCGCCCGGCTGCGTGCCCGGGCGGATGTCGACCTCCTGGGGTCCGTCCAGCGTCTCGAGCTGGACGACGGTGCCGAGCGCGGCGGCCGTCATGGGGATCTCGAGGCTGCAGTGCAGGTCGTCGCCGTGCCGGACGAGCGTCGGGTGCGGGCGCTGGCGCACCTCGAGGTAGACGTCGCCGGGCGGGCCGCCGGCGGGGCCGACCTCGCCCTGGCCCGGCAGCTTGATCCGGGTCCCCGTCTCGACGCCGGCGGGCACGTCCACGCTCAGCGTGCGGCGGCTGCGCACCCGGCCCTCGCCCGAGCACTCGGGGCAGGGCTCGGGGATGACGGTGCCGAAGCCGTGGCACGCCGCGCACGGGCTGGACGTCATCACCTGGCCGAGGAAGGACCGGGCGACCCGCTGCACGACGCCGGAGCCACCGCAGACGTCGCAGGTGCGCGGCGTCGTCCCGGGACGGCAGCAGCTGCCCTGGCAGGTGGGGCAGAGCACGGCCGTGTCGACCGGGACCTCACGGTGCGCGCCGAACGCGGTCTCCGCGAGCTCCATGTCGAGGCGGACGAGGGCGTCCTGCCCGCGCCGCGCGCGGGGCACCGGCCCGCGGCGCGCGCTGGGCCCGGCGCCGAAGAAGGTCTCGAAGATGTCCTGGAAGCCGAAGCCGGCCCCGAACCCGCCCTGGCCGCCACCCGGCGCCGTCGGGTCGACACCCGCGTCGTACATCTGGCGCTTCTCCGGGTTGGAGAGCACCTCGTAGGCCCGCGAGACCTCCTTGAACTGCTCCTCCGCGCCGTCGCCCTGGGCGACGTCCGGGTGGAGCTTGCGGGCGAGCTTGCGGTAGGCGCGCTTGATCTCGTCCTGGCTCGCGCCGCGGTCGACGCCGAGGATCTCGTAGTAGTCAGTGCTCACCAGGGCTCACAATCCGCCGGCTCAGCCGGCGAGGATCCGGGACAGGTATCGGGCGACCGCGCGGACGGACGCGATGGTCCCCGCGTAGTCCATGCGGGTCGGGCCGAGGGAGCCGATCCGCGCCAGCGGGCGCCCCTCGGCGCCGTAGCTGGCAGCGACGATCGACGTCTCCGTCAGGCCCACGTGGTCGTTCTCGTGGCCGATGCGCACGGCCACGCCGGCGGCGTCCTCCGCCATCTCCGTCAGGAGCCGCAGGAGCACCACCTGCTCCTCCAGCGCCTCGAGCACCGGGCGGATGGTGTTGGCGAAGTCGGTGCCGCTGCGCGCGAGGTTCGCCGCCCCGGCCATGACGATGCGCTCCTCGGTCGTCTCGGAGAGCGTCTCCTCGACCACCCGCACGACCTGCCGGACGAAGGGCTGCTCCCCCACCGGGAACGCAGCGGCGACCTGGTCGAGCGGCTCCGTGAGCTCGGCCAGCCGGCGCCCGGCGACCGTGGCGTTGAGGCGGGCCCGCAGCGCGGTCAGCGCGTGCTCGGGGACGCCGTCGGGCACCTCCAGCACCCGTTGCTCGACCCGGCCGGCCTCCGTGATGATGACCACGAGGAGGCGGGTCGGCCCGAGCGGCACGAGCTCGAGGTGCCGCAGAGCCGAGCGCCGCAGCGAGGGGTACTGCACGACGGCGACCTGGTGCGTCAGCTGGGCCAGCAGGCGGACCGACCGGTCGACGACGTCGTCGAGGTCCATGGCGTCCTCGAGGAACGCCTGGATCGCGCGCCGCTCGGCGGGCGACAGCGGCTTGACGTCGGAGAGCCGGTCGACGAACAGCCGGTAGCCCTTGTCGGTCGGGACCCGGCCCGCCGAGGTGTGCGGCTGCGTGATGTAGCCGGCGTCCTCGAGGGCCGCCATGTCGTTGCGGATGGTCGCGGGCGACACCATGAGGTTGTGGCGCTCGACCAGCATGCGGGAGCCGACGGGCTCGCGCGTGTGCACGTAGTCCTCGACGATCGCCCGCAGCACCTCGAGCCTGCGGTCCTCGGCCATGTCGCCCCTCCTCCCCGACGCGGCGGGCCGGCCGGTGCGCGGTGGCACTCCGACGGCCCGAGTGCTAATCCTACGACGGTCCGGCCCGGCGTCATCCGGTGCGCGCCACCGGCGACCTAGAGTGCCCGGGTGCTCGACCGCTACGGACCCGACGCCCTCGCGGCCGCCCGGCGCCGCCCCGCCTCCCCCCGCGTCCCCGCCGACGCCGGCCTCGTCGTCGAGGAGGTGACGACCGGCTGGGTCGGCGCCGTGGTCCGCGTCGAGAAGTCCGGCGGGATGCACGTCGTCGTGCTTGAGGACCGCCGGGGCGTCACGCGCACCTTCCCGATGGGTCCGGGCTTCTGGGTCGACGGCCGGCCGGTCGAGCTCGTCCCGCCGACGACGGCGCCGCCGCCCGCCCGGCCCACCCGCACGGCCTCGGGCTCGCGCGCCGTCCCCGACGCCCGGGCCCGTGTTGCCCGCTCGAGCCGGATCTGGGTGGAGGGTCGGCACGACGCGGAGCTGGTCGAGCGCGTCTGGGGCGACGACCTGCGCATCGAGGGCGTCGTCGTGGAGATGCTCGACGGCGTCGACCGCCTGGCGGACGCGCTCCGCGACTTCGGCCCGACGGCGGACCGCCGGCTCGGCGTGCTCGTCGACCACCTCGTCGCCGGGAGCAAGGAGAGCAGGATCGCCGCCGACGTCGTCCGCGCGGCCCCGCCCGGCTCGGTCCTCGTCGTGGGGCACCCGTACGTCGACGTCTGGCAGGCCGTCCGGCCGGAGCGGCTGGGCCTGCGGCAGTGGCCGGTCGTCGACCGGTCCGTCGAGTGGAAGCGCGGCGTGCTGGCCGCCCTCGGGTGGCCCGCCGAGAGCCAGGCGGACGTCGCAGCGGCGTGGCAGCGCATCCTCGGCACGGTGCGCGACTTCCGCGACCTGGAGCCGGCCTTCCTCGGCCGCGTGGAGGAGCTCATCGACTTCGTCACGGCCGCGGGCACCGATTAGCGGGACACGGACGTCCCGGCGCGGAACTCCCCGCGGGGGTGTCCGTTTCGCTATCTTCGTAACGCCGACGACCAGCCCTTCGGCGTGCTCTACGGGTGCGCCCCGCCGGTGCGCACCTACCTCAGCGAAAGGCAGCAACGATGTCGACTCCTACCGACCCGACGCCCGAGCAGGGCTCCACCCCCTCGGGTGCGGTCCCGCCGCCGCCTGCTGGTGCCGTCCCGCCGCCCGCGTACTCGACGCCGGCCGGCGGCTACCAGACGCCGCCCCCCGGGTACGCCCCGCCGCCCGCCTACGGCGCACCGGTGGGCGCGCCGATGAGCGACGCGGACCAGCGCATGTGGGCGATGCTCGCGCACCTCGGCGGCATCATCTTCGGCTTCATCCCGTCGCTGGTGATCTTCCTCATGTACCGCGAGAAGAGCCGGTTCGTGGAGGAGCAGTCGAAGGAGGCGCTGAACTTCCAGATCGCCTGGAACATCGCGCTGATCGTGTCCTCGATCCTGATGCTCGTCCTGATCGGGTTCATCCTCTTCCCGATCGTCTACATCGCCGGCCTCGTGTTCATGATCATGGCGGGCATCGCCGCCAACAAGGGTCAGGCGTACCGCTACCCGGTCAACCTCCGCTTCATCAAGTGAGCTGAGCCGCCCGATCGCGCGAAGGGCCGGTCCCGCCTGGGGCCGGCCC